>CAZNFE010000260.1:0-1837 GCA_964571945.1 uncultured Pseudomonadales bacterium | reverse complement strand
GAGAAGTTGAGTTCGATCTGTTGATTAACCAGTTCTTCCATACTCAGCAATATTTCGATCTTTCCCTGCTGCGTGAACTTGATCGCATTACCGATCAAATTAATCAAAATCTGGCCGATTCTGACGGGATCGCCATAGAGGGGCAGGTTTTCGGTTTCGCTCAATTCGTGGAGGATGAGTTTCAGATGTTTGTTGGCAGCATCCAATGCGAATAGATCAGCTACTTCGTTGAATATATTTTCAAGCTTGAATGTCTGCTTTTGGAGTTCCAGTTTGCCCGCTTCGATTTTTGATATATCCAGAATATCGTTGACAACCCGCAACAGGTGGTGCGAAGAATTCTGAATAGTTTCCAGGTAGGCTTTCTGCTTGTTAGTTAGCCTGGTGGTAAGGGCCAGGTGGGTGTAACCCTGAATAGCATTCATCGGCGTGCGAATTTCATGGCTCATTTTGGCAAGAAATTCACTTTTTGTTTCTGTCGCCGCTTCTGCTCGCAATCTTGCCTGATCGGCCTGCTCTCTTCTTTTGCGTTCAGTGATATCCATGGCGGAAACTTCAACAAATTCGATTTGATCGGTTTCATCCTTAATGGCCTGTGCTGACATGGAGACCCATACGATCCCTTCCTTTTTTTTAATCAGTGTTGTTTCAAACCCAACCACGATTCCGTCGTCCATTATTTTACGGTAGAAATCCTCGGCTGAACCGGATTGCTCAAAAGGCAGAATCCCGGATTTGTTGATGGTGGTGATCAGTTCATCGGGAGAGCTATATCCGAGTAAACGTGCGGCAGCAGGATTGGCGTTTAGTAAGGTGCCGTTGACATCTGCCTCAAAAATTCCTTCCAGTGCATTCTCGTAGAGTGACAGGTACCGGTCTCTGGATTCATCAAGCTGCTGATAAAGCTTGGCGTTCTCGATTGAAATTGCGGATTGAGACGCCAGCAACTTCAGAACAACAAGACGATCAGGTGAGAAAGCATCTATGCTTCGATTATTCTCAAGGTAGAGTATGCCCGTTAGATGAGTTTGATGAATCGCAGGAATACACAAAATTGATCTTGGCTTATGGCTCAAGATATATGGATCCTGGGTAAAGATATCGTCTTCTGAAACATTATTCAAAACCAGATCTTCTCTGGTGCGTGCCACATACTGAATGATAGAAATGGGTACTTCTTCTGAATCTTCCAGTCTGATGGATGTAAGCTGGTGAATTGGCTCAGGGTCATCCAGTAACGTGGTAATTTCCTGGACCAGTGCTTCAGGCGTCTTGAGAATCAAACTAACCTTATGTGCGGCAGCGTTTTCCAGCACAACCTGCATCAGTTGTTTGAGCACTTCATCCAGTACCAATTCTCCTGCAAGTGCTTGCGACGCTTTAACCACCGAACTCATATCCAGAACACTACCAAAGGTACTGCTATTGTCCGCTTGAGATGCTTTCAACTTCTCACGTATGTGATCGAAGGCGAACTGATCCGATTCGAATCGGATACCATCTTGCGATCGAATTTCAACGTCCATCGCAGCAACCTTGTTGATGGCCCCCCAGCGTTCATAGCAAGATTTTGCCCGGAGCAAATAGTAGTGCGCCAGTTCATGTTTTCCATTGGTTGCGTAGAATCTACCTGTCAATTCGCTGGCCAGAGCCTCCTCATTCAAATAACCGTGTTTCCGGGCCAGCATAATTGCTCGCTCATAGTGATCGATAGCCTGGCCAGGTTGGCTCTTTAGGTTGTGTAATTCAGCTTCAACCAGATGATACTTATGCTCGATATTCATGGGTGCATGATGCGCCCATTTTTTCATGGCTCGCTGGTTACGGTTTACCCGAG
>CAZNFE010000259.1:0-5061 GCA_964571945.1 uncultured Pseudomonadales bacterium | reverse complement strand
ATGTTTGTTGCCACGCACGAAGGTGAGCCAGTCCATGCGGTACACCATGGTCGTGTGGTGTTTGCAGACTGGCTGCGAGGATTTGGCATGTTGCTGATTATCAATCATGGTGATGGTTATATGAGCCTTTACGGGCATAACCAGACCTTGTACCGGCAAACTGGAGATTGGGTCGCAAGCAATGAAATTATTGCTTTGTCGGGTAATAGCGGTGGCCTTGACAGAGCTGGTCTGTATTTTGAAATACGGCACAGTGGCAAACCAAAAAACCCGCAAATGTGGTGCCTGTCAAGGGCATGAACAGTGCTAATGCAGTCAGCATACAGCAGAATCAACTGGGGTATTTAATGAACAAACCGAATAGTCGCAGTCCAATTATCGCCTTATCCTGCTGGTTGCTGTCATTGGTTCTGCAGAATAGCGTGTTTGCAGCAGATGAACCCCTGCCAGCTCGATTACCATTGGATGAGCTGCGCATTTTTGCAGAGGCATTCGATCGCATCAGTTCTGCGTATGTCGAAGAAGTTGACGACAGGGTTCTATTGGAAAGTGCGGTAAAGGGCATGCTCCTTGACCTGGATCCACACTCTGCATATCTGGACCGTGAATCTTTCTCGCACCTGGAAGAAAGTACTACCGGCAACTATGGCGGTCTGGGTCTGGAAGTGGACATGGATGACGGTCTCATCAAGATTATCTCACCCATGGATGATACACCGGCGGATAAGGCTGGAATTGAGCCTGGAGATCTTATTATTCAGTTGGATGGACACCCGGTGAAAGGCATGTCTCTGGTGGAAGCCATCAAACTCATGCGCGGTGAACCTGGCAGCAGTATTAAGCTGGCCATCGCAAGGAAAGGTGAGCCTGGTCCTATCGAAATGACACTGACCCGTGAAATCATAGAAGTCAGCAGTGTTCGATTCAGAATCCTTGAACCCGGTTATGGTTACCTGCGCATAGCTCAATTTCAGACAAATACAGGAGCGGACGTGCTAACCGCGCTCCAGGAATTACAACAGGATGATCCTCTTTCCGGATTGATTATTGATCTCCGTAACAACCCAGGCGGGGTGCTGCAGGCAGCCGTGGATGTCTCCGATGCCTTTATCAATGATGGATTGATCGTGTATACAAAGGGCAGGCTTCCTTCTTCAGACCTTGAATTCAAAGCAACCCTTGGAGATCAGTTGAACGGGACTGCCATTGTCGTGCTGGTTAACTCGGGTTCAGCGTCTGCTTCCGAGATTGTTGCCGGGGCACTTCAGGATCACAATCGAGCGGTGATCATGGGAACCACGACATTCGGCAAAGGTTCCGTACAGACCATTTTGCCTCTGAACGAAGAAAAAGCCATCAAACTAACGACTGCCCGATACTTCACTCCAAGCGGACGCTCTATTCAGGCAGAAGGGATCACTCCTGATTTGTGGGTGGACAGATCAACCGTTACCACTGCCAGGCACCACCCGCTGCGAGTCACCGAAAAGGACTTGCCGAAACACCTGGCAAATCCGAACCAGGCTGTTGAATCCACTAATGAAAAAACGCCTTCACAAGAAGGTGCAGCCGTTGACGATTATCAGTTAAACGAAGCGCTAACCTTATTGAAGGGTTTGAGCATTCTTGCAAATACATCATCAAAATGAACAAGCTGGTCTTTTACCGCCTTTCAATTGCGAGTATATTGAGAACATCTGCCATCTGAAGTTTATGATACTTTGCTTCAAAAGGAGGGACTTGGTTCAAGCCTGGTGAATATCGTCAAACACCTTATCTCAGGTCTGATTGTTACCTTTCTGATGCAGGTCAGCACGGTTAACGCTGAAACAATCTCCACCAGTTTTGTCGCTATAATCATCGACGATCTTGGGTACAATTTGCACCAGGGGAAACGTGCACTTGATTTACCCGGCGCAGTCACCTATTCAATACTTCCCTATACCGCATATAGCCATTCCCTTGCCATACAGGCTCACCAGACTGGCAGGGAAGTTATGCTGCACCTGCCTATGGAAAACGTTCGAGATCAGGACATTGGTCCCGACGGACTGACCAGTCGCTTACCGAAAGATGATTTTGTAAGCATGTTCTACAAGGCATTAGCGGACGTCCCCTTTGCCCAGGGCATCAACAACCACATGGGGAGCTTTCTGACCCAGCAACCCGAACAAATGCGCTGGTTGATGCACGAGATTCGCGAGAACCAGATCTATTTCGTCGATTCTCTGACCACGCCACTGTCCGTTGCAGGCACCATCGCACAACAAAACAAAATTCTGGAATCGAGCAGGGACATCTTTCTTGATAACACCCGATCTTTCTTTGCCATTGACCAATCATTCAGAAACCTCATCAAACTCTCAAGAATCAATGGCTCAGCAATTGCGATCTGCCATCCATACAAAACCACACTTGCTTATCTGGAAATCGCCCTGCCATTGCTGGAGGATGAAGGTGTCCATCTGGTCTCTGCATCCACATTGCTGGCGTTGCAATCGGCGAATCTTCCGGTGAACTCGCTAGCCAGTGTGGAAAGTACGACCAAGCCATCGAGTTCGACTCAGGGCTCCGAATAGCGCGCTCACCTGTTACCACTTGTTATCCGGACTTCTGCCGTGATCAGGCTCACGAAGATAGAGTACGAGCGATCAATAACCTCTGAACACCGCTTGACGGCCGTCACAGGGTACCTTTGGTAGATGGCATGGCATTTGCCGTACGTGGGTCACTCTCCAGAGCCATCCGTAGTGCGCGTCCGAAGGCCTTGAAAATAGTTTCAATCTGATGGTGGGCATTGTCACCACGCTGGTTGTCTATGTGCAGCGATACCAGTGCATGGTTCACAAAACCCTGGAAGAATTCATGGACCAGATCGACATCGAAATCCCCAACCCTGTCCCTGGCGAATGTGACCTGATAGACGAGGCCCGGACGCCCTGAAAAATCGATGACAGCGCGGGATAAGGCTTCATCCAGCGGAACATAAGCATGCCCGTACCGATTAATACCTCTGCGATCACCCACGGCTTCCCGTACAGCTTTACCCAGGGTAATTCCGATGTCTTCAACACAGTGATGCGCATCGATCTCCAGGTCTCCCTGCGCGTTGATCTCCAGGTCAATCAACCCATGACGTCCTACCTGATCGAGCATGTGCTCGAGAAACGGCAACCCTGTGTTTAAATGACAAACACCGGTTCCGTCAATATTTACCGTGACATTGATCTGTGTTTCAAGCGTATCTCTGCTAACAGTCGCTGTTCTGCCGCCCATGATGGACTCCAGAGTTGTTAAATCAGTGCATTATAGGGGTTGTTGCAACAGGTTGCATCCAGACCAATCCGGGCTGGGCTAGAGTGCACTGCCGTAAGGCAGGTACCGATTATCTGTATTGGACTTAATCCAGCGACGCAATTCTTCTGTGAATGCATTGTGCTTCTTCAACAATTTCACCAGTGCAATGACGGGCGACTTGTGACCTGCCCGCCAACCAGGCAATTGCATCTCAGCAATCGTGAAAAATCGAATCAACAATTCTATTTTACGATCGTCCCAGGCGCCGATGCTATCCCAACTATCCTGGTCAAGCGTCATCATTACAGCGCCTTGTGAAATCTGAGATGCATCCAGCATAGCGGTCACATCGTGCGGATCATTCTCCGAGACCATGTCTACTATGTGTTGCAGAAATCCCATATCAATTTCTACCACAGTTTTTTTGCTGCCTGCCGGGTTCCACTCACCGATAGTCACAGGGCTCTCCAGTAAAGATTTTATTCATTGTACCGCAACCTATACATCCACCACAGCCTCAGGATCCGGCTGAATTCAGTTACGATAATCGCCTCTTTCACCTGATCTTGTACAAGGATAGGTACAATTAGGTAATCAACCAGTCGAATCCATTACCGGTTGCATTTAGTATCGATAAACACGTTATACTAATACTCTGTTCATTGCGGGTGTAGCTCAGTTGGTAGAGCCCCAGCTTCCCAAGCTGGCTGTCGCGAGTTCGAATCTCGTCGCCCGCTCCATATATGCAGTGGTGAGAGGTCGCTAAGGGGCGAGTTACCGATATTATTCTTTTTTAGCGATGTTAGTTCCTTTCGGGGGGTCTATATCACCTCCAATCGGTACAACTCTGGCCGCTCTTCTGTCTGTGCGTTCGACCCGAAGGACGACACCTGGATGGCTGGAGACAGCCTGATCAACCGGCTCGACTTGTATACGTTGTGGACACTGCGTCACGAACACCCCAAAGTGCTGGAACGGTGGCCGGGCCGTCAAGCTGTTCCTTATGCCTACGAGCGGCTCACCAAATCTCACCCTGATAAACTTTGCGGCTGTAACAGGCACGGCAAACGTTATATGGATTGCTGCCAGCCGCGTGATCAGGCTCAGTCGTCAGGGGATAGCTTCTGGCATTTCATGCGATTCACCCAAGGCCAGCTTGACCGCTCCCCTCCCCAAGCCATATTTGAGTTCATGAGATGCCGTCAGGCACCGCCACCTATTAACAAGCACTTGACGCCCCTGGTACATCTTGGCCTTTCAGGCAATGCTATAAGAATGACAGAATAAACTAACAGTAGAACAGCGCCAAATACTAAGAACAAAACAACACAATAGACTAATAATAGATAGACATAATAAACTAAATATTGTACAACTCAATATACTAAGAACAAAACGGCGCATTGGGCTGGATATAGAGCGCCCGCTTGATCCTGAACAAAGAGAGAGGCAGCGTCATGGCTACTCCATCAGAAAAGCTTGCAGGGTCGCTGCAGGTCTTAAAGGAGCTGCAGGACCAAGGGATTGTAGCGATCAGATCGCGTGATCTCAGCCGCACTCACCGTGAAAGACTCGTAAAAAACGGCTTTCTGCAAGAAGTTATCAAGGGATGGTATATCCCATCGCGTCCAGACGAAAAAACTGGTGAAAGCACATCCTGGTATGCCTCCTACTGGAAGTTCTGTGCCTCGTATCTGGAAAACCGTTTTGACGAGGATTGGTACTTATCACCGGAACAGTCTCTATCAATCCATACAGGCCATT
>CAZNFE010000258.1:0-5078 GCA_964571945.1 uncultured Pseudomonadales bacterium | reverse complement strand
GTTGAGTGCTGCCCTGGTTTAACAAATCCAGACGGCTGGCAGCAGTTGCACTTTCGGCTCTGCCCAATTGATGATTAAACAGATTGATTTCGCGCAACAGATGTAATACCGAACTTTTGGTTCTTTTCGGTCGGACTTCAAGATGTCCGGTATCGGAAAACACCAGGCCGCCGACCCGGTCACCCTGTTCAAGTGCGGTCCATGCAATCAGAGCGGCTGCCTGGGCAGCAATGACGGATTTGAAAGTCCTTTTGCTGCCAAAAAACATCGAGGCGGATTGATCCACGATCAACAGTACGGGACGCTCCTTCTCCTCCTGGAACAGCTTGGTATGCGGTTTCCCGGTTCGTGCCGTGACCCGCCAGTCTATGGTTCGAATGTCATCACCTGGCTGATATACCCGGACCTCTGCGAAATCTATCCCGCGGCCCCTGAAATTTGACGTCAGTAACCCGGAAAGCGGGTTGAGTGCCTTGCTCAATGCAATCAGATCAATCTCCCTTGCTGCATAGCGCAACCGGGTAAGCTGCTGGATATCCGTGTAGGCACCAGACGCCGGTACATGATGTGAAGTGAGAGTCCTGGCTTGGGTTCTTTTCGGCATCTTTGATATTAAAGTTGATTAGTTAGTCAGGCGACGGCTACCCGCTCTGCCAGCGTATCCAGTACATGATTCGCATCAATACCACTGGCTTCGGCCTCGAAACTCAGGATGATTCTGTGACGAAATGCGTCATGAAGAATAGCCTGGACATCTGTTGGGCTGACAAAATCATTTCCAGCGAGCCAGGCGTTTGCCCGGGCACAGATATCGAGTGCAATGGTTCCCCTGGGGCTGGCACCGTAATCCAGCCAGTTCGCGATGTCGTCACCATATTTAGCCGGATTACGGGTCGCCATGGTGAGTTGCACAATATACTCCTCAACCACCGGTTCCATGTGAATGTCCAGAATGGCACTTCGTGCAGCGAAAATTGATTCCTCCGACAGCCTGATCGGAAGCTTCTGGGGCTGGTTGCTCAAGGCAGATTTTGATTCTTCCCTGACCAGGCCAAGAATCTGCTTTTCAGAGGCGGCATCCGGGTAGTCGATCATTACGTGCATTAGAAAACGGTCTAACTGGGCTTCGGGTAGTGGATAGGTTCCTTCCTGCTCGATTGGGTTCTGAGTGGCCATCACGAGAAACAGATCGGGCAATTTGAATGTTTCTCTACCATAACTGACCTGTCTTTCACCCATCGCCTCAAGCAGGGCCGACTGCACTTTTGCAGGTGCCCTGTTAATCTCATCCGCCAGGATCAGATTGTGGAATATGGGACCTTTTTGAAATGTGAACGAGCTTTCTTCTGCCCGGTAGATTTCGGTACCGGTAACGTCTGATGGCAACAGATCCGGGGTAAACTGAATGCGGTGAAAATCTCCTTCTATACCATCTGCCAGGGTTTTGATCGCCTTGGTTTTCGCAAGACCCGGTGCGCCTTCCACCAGCAGGTGACCATCTGCTAAAAGTGCGATCAGAAGTCGGTTCACCAGTTTCTCCTGGCCGATGATCTGGTTGGATAACCAGGACTGTAACTCGAGTACTAGTTCATTTTGCTGCATAGTTTCTGTCTTGATTGACTGATTCAACGTAAAGCTCGCCATTGTAAGGTAATTCCAATAATTCATCACTGATTTGTATTCAATAAGAACGCTGGCCAGGCAAGGCTGAACGGCTCACTAAACACGTGTTTTAAGACCATAAATCGTATTTTGAGTTCCATGCCGGGGGCTTGTCTGCACTATTTTCTGCGATTGGAACAGGTTCTGACTGAGCGGAGTTCGTTCGCATGAATCAACGGAATGAAAAACAGGTTTGATGAATCATTTGACTGTGCCCGTCGTGTGTGTGTGACTCGTGGAAACAAATAAGCGAGAGCGAATATTCGGTTTTCAGTGTAAAATAGCCGCTCAGAATAGCAGTATCTATGTATCGCTGTCTGTGAATTCGGTCTCACCCGGCTGGAGGACGTCAAATGCAGGATCTTGTCAACACCAGAATGGATTTCTTCGAAAATCTGGATCAACGGCTTGTCGATGCCTTAGATAACGAGTCGTCAGGAGTGGTAGGCAAATTTGCGCGACAGTACTTCTCTACGGTACCGGATAACGAGTTTCTACAGGGAGACTTTGATAATCTGTGTGGATGTGTGCTGTCCTGCTGGCACTATTTCCAGGATTTTTCCGGTGCAGGATTCAAGGTCCGGGTTTTTAATCCCGATTATGAGGAAGACGGCTGGCAATCGGATCATACCATTGTCGAGGCAATCAGTACGGATATGCCCTTCATCGTTGATTCCATACGCATGGAGATTATCAGCCATGGCATCGCGGTGCACGGTATTCAAGGTTCGGTGATGAGGATACGGCGCGACCAGGCCGGGCTTGATCTCTCCCGGAAGTATGAGCAACGGGAATCGGTTATCCATTTTGAAATAGATCGTCAGTCGGACCCGGCAGAAGCCGCAGCGCTCAAAGCAGGCATCGAGCGAGTGCTTGAACTGGTGAGTATGGCGGTCGCGGATTTCGAGTTAATGCGTAGCCGGGTGCTTGACAGTGAAACTACAATGGAGAAAAGTGCTCCACCCGAACTGGATGTCAGAGAAGCCTGTGATTTGTTGCGCTGGCTTGAGGATAACAACTTCACTTTTCTTGGCTGCGAGGAATATCGAATTGCAGCAGAAAGCGGTGATCTGGAAGTGGATCCGAGTCTCGGATTGGGAATCGCTCGTCCTGATGGTGAACAGATCGAAGATCACATTGTGATGCCTGCTGATGTAATTGGCCTGTACAAGATACCGCTAAAATCTCGCATTCACCGACCGACGTACCTGGATTGCATCACAGTCAAACTTTTCAATAAGGATGGTGCCGAGACCGGGCTGGTTCGTTTCCTCGGACTGTTTACTGCTGAAGCATATAGCTTGCGTCCATCTGAAATACCCTGGGTCCGATTGAAAGTCGCGGAGATATTCCGGCGTTCAGCTCTTGACCCGGACTCGCACCTGGGAAAAGAACTGCTGCGTCATATTGAAATATTTCCCCGGGACGAGTTAATTATTCTACCCGCAGAGCAACTGTATGACACACTCGTGGGGATTCTGACAATTCAGGAACGCCGCATGGTACGTGTGTTTGTTTGCCCGAACGAAGCCGGGTTTTTTATTAGCTGTATCGTTTATGTGCCGCGTGATCTTTACAACACTGATTTAAGAGCGGCTATGCAATCCTTATTGGTTCGTACTTTTAGCGCGATGGACATAGAATTCACCACATTCTTCTCGGAGTCTATTCTGGCCCGCACGCATTACGTATTGCGAGTCAATCCGCATAAGGAAATCAGCTTTGAGCAGGATAGGCTGGAACAACAGATCAGGGCGCTCACTCGTACCTGGGATGAGGACATGTTACAGGCGCTGCTAGCAGCCGAAGGCGAGGCAGAGGGAACCCGTCTCGGAAAACAGTTCAAGGCTGCATTCCCGGATGGGTACAAGTCAGACTTTAGCCCTAATATTGGGGTATTGGATATCGAACATATCCAGGAAGTGCGAGCGAATCATACGCTGGCAATGGCACTGTATCGCGCTGTAGAAGACGAACAGGTTACGTTGCGCTTTAAGGTATTTCTGTTTGGTGAACCACTGGTGCTATCGGATGCCATCCCGATTCTGGAGAATATGGGTGCCCGGGTGATGGGTGAAAATCCGTATCACATTCATGCACCGAATGGTGAGTTGATCCATATCCATGATTTCAAGCTGGAGTTTGTGGGTACCAGCATCATTGAGGTGCATAAGGTACGCGACATTTTTCAGGAAGCGTTCGAACATATCTGGAAAGGCGTTGCTGAAAACGATGGATTCAATCGATTGGTTCTGGCTGCCAAACTGAATTGCCGCCAGGTATCGGTGCTGCGCGCGTATGCCCGCTATGTTCGGCAGATCCGGTTTGGGTTTAGCCAGAGCTATATTGCCGATGTGCTGGCACGCTACAGTGATATCGCGTGTAATCTCTATACACTTTTCCAGACTCGCTTCGATCCCACGCTGGACAGATCGGAGTCGGATGAACAGCAGCAAGAGTTAAGCAGATCTATCCTTGCCAGCCTGGATCATGTCGAAAACCTCGCCGATGATCGGATCATCCGCCGATATCTGGAACTGATTGAGGCAACCAGCAGAACCAATTACTTCCAACAAGATGATGAAGGCAACCATAAAGCATGGATGTCTTTCAAGTTTGATCCCGATCAGATATCAAATCTGCCGCTGCCGCGCCCTAAATATGAAATATTCGTCTATTCACCCCGAGTGGAAGGTGTGCATCTGCGCGGCGGTCGAGTAGCCAGAGGCGGATTGCGCTGGTCTGATCGAAGTGAGGATTACAGAACCGAGATACTGGGGTTGGTAAAGGCACAGCAGGTCAAGAATTCAGTTATCGTCCCGGTAGGTGCCAAGGGTGGTTTTATACCGAAATTACTCCCGGAGAATGCCAGTCGTGAGCAGGCGGTAGAGGAGGCAATCACCTGTTATCGAATTTTTGTGCAGGGATTGCTTGATCTGACTGACAATCTTGTAAATGGCAAGGTGGTACCACCAGGTGGCATGGTGCGCTACGATACTGATGATCCATACCTGGTGGTTGCGGCAGACAAGGGTACGGCGTCATTTTCAGATATTGCAAACGACATTGCTAACTCCTATGGATTTTGGCTGGGTGATGCATTTGCGTCTGGTGGTAGTGCTGGTTATGACCACAAAAAAATCGGGATCACTGCCAGGGGTACATGGAAATCAGTGCAACAGCATTTCCGGGACCTGTCCATCGATGTACAGAAGTCGGATTTTACAGTGGTTGGAATCGGCGACATGTCCGGGGATGTATTCGGCAACGGTATGCTGATGTCGGAGCATACCAAACTGGTTGGCGCATTTAATCATCTGCGTATTTTTATCGACCCTGATCCGGATCCCAAAGCCGGCTTTCGGGAGCGAAAGCGCCTGTTTGCGTCAGACAAATCATCGTGGGCAGATTATGAC
>CAZNFE010000257.1:0-5087 GCA_964571945.1 uncultured Pseudomonadales bacterium | reverse complement strand
GCCTGGAAAGCTTCAGGACCCGGATGAAATCGCTGATGGATGAGGCTGGCTTGGCCTACGGCGATCGAACCATGACCTACAACAGTCGACTGGCGCAGGAACTGGGCAAATGGGCGGACACGCAACCAGGTGGCGAAGCTATTCACGACAAGCTGTATGCCGCTTATTTTGTCGACAATATCAATCTGTCTGACGTTGACGCGCTAATTGATATCGCAGCAGCCGTCGGTCTTGATTCGAGCGAGGCCAGGCGCGTTATTGAACAGCGTGAATTCGAACAGGCGGTTGACGATGACTGGCAGCGTGCCTACCAGGCCGGCGTCACAGGTGTCCCGACTTTTACCAGCAACGATCTGATGGTCGTTGGCTGCCAGCCCTATGAAATACTGGAACGATTTGTAACCCATTTACAGGACTTACAGAATTGAAAGCGTATCACACGGCTGCCACCGCGCTACCCATCCACACATAACATGATCTGGTAGCAGCGTCGGAAGAGAATGCGTATCCGGGACCCTCACAGACAGGGAAGTCTGTGCGGAGCGCCCATGGATGGGTTTACAGATAGGGAATCAAACCTTCTTCGGGCGGCACTTGTTCGGCATCCCGTGCCCGCAGGCTTCTGCTGATGTCTGATGATTCGAGGAATCTGTTCATACACCAGTCATTGCCCGGGATCATCATAATCGGCCCATCCAGCCGCGATGCCAGATAATTTTCCACCTTTGCCAGATACTCAGGCAAAACTTCACCCAGCACGAATAGTGCCCGATTGGTAACCGCCGGTTCCAGTATCCTGTTCCGCTGTCCCCAGGCAACAATGTAGTCCTCACAGAAGTTACTGTCTGGCAAATTAGTCACCGCAACGTCACGATCCACATCAAAACTATAGAGCATCATCAGTTCTTCAAACAGCATCGCCAGATCTTCTCTCTCGGTACTGTAGTTATAGTAATCCGAGGCATAATCGGGTGAAAATTCCTGCACAATATCCTCCGGTGTATACGCTTTCTGCACCTCGGTTGCTGTTTCTCCGAGGAAACTCACGCGGGCCAGCGCCTTCATGGTGGCTGATTGAAGTCTATATTGGGCGGTCAGGATTCTGGAAGGACGGGTCCCTGAAGTAACAGCACGCCAGATTGCTACTGTTGGATCCAGACTCTGTAACTGCCCGGGCGGGAAGAAGTCGTTGGCATGAGCTAATTCATGAAACAGCAGGGAAGCCATTCTATATTTGATTTCAGCCACTGTTCGATCCCTGTCCTCCGGCAATCGGGTCACGTGTTCCTGATGCAACGTATATCGCCAGAACATGCTGAAATCCAGAATTTTGCCAAATTCACTCCTGAAATCCGGCGCCGTATCGACCACAGCCTTTTCCTCCAAAGTGAGCCACAAGCCAGCGGGATCAAGATAGATCGCACCGGTTTGCGTCGTATAGAAAGACGGGCGAATATCATGGGAGATAACTATAGCGGTCAATCCGCGTGTCATTAACCTGATTTCCGGTGGCATGACTTCCAGGAGCTGGCGGAATCGGACGCCCATCCAATCATGTGACACCACAACACGTTCCATCACTTGCTGTACCGTAGGATTGGCTGTGATCATACCCAGCAGAGGTAGCGTATTAAGATTACATTCTTCACCATTCAGCAGCGTAACGGTACAGGGAATCATCACATCCGCATAGGGTGATGACGGGATATAGGGTCTGGCAAGGGACCGTAAACCCGGTTTATCAATTGCGTAGTCCGCATCATCAACGACGGGTTCGACCGGATCAGGGTCCGCAACAGGCGTGCTGCTCGCAGGTGGAACAAGGCTGTTCGACTGGTTGGCTGTACGGCTGCCACCGCCGCCGCTACAGCCAACCAGCAATGAGATCAGCAAGAAAGTCAGCGAAAGCGACTGGATTATTTTCTGAAGAAAGAGCTTCATCATTCCTGATTGTTCGAACCCTGTATCGATCGCGTTATTGTAAACCCTTCATTAAGTGAAAGAACGCATCATTCCGGCGTTTCATCTGATTGTTCCCTGAGGTCAGCACAAGCTGAGTTCCACCAATCAGCCGGGATGTTCTCCTTATCAAAGATCCACGTGTAGAAGTTCCTGGCGGTGAGATTAGTCTGCCTGGCCAGGCAGCTCGAACGGCTCACTTGCCGCGGCGGATAGCTGTTGTGTAAGCCGTTGTGTAAATTGTTCAATGAAGTGATTTGCCATTCTGGCCGCAACCTTTGCCACCAGCCCGGCAGCCAGCTGGCCCAATTTACCACCCAACCTGGCATGAATCGTATAGGTCAGCAGAGTTCCCTCTCGACCGTCCACCACTGTCGGGTCAAGATGCAATTGTGCTTCCCCTCTGGCCACTCCTGCTGCGCCGCCTTTCCCTATGGCAACCAGCGTATAGGAGACAGGTGGATTCAGATCCTCCATCATCATTGTTCCCGCGAAATTAACCTGTGCGGGTCCCAGTCTGCTGATTACCCGGATCTCGTACCGGGTGGGAGAAACCTGTTCCAGGGAATGACAGCCCGGAATACAGGCTCCTAGTATCCGGGCATCAGTAATAGCCTCCCAGACCTGTTCGCGCGGTACCAGAAATTCTTTCTGTTGTGTCAGTTGCATAAGTCCAATGCCAGGTCAGTTCTATTTTCTGATTCCTACCAAGTCCATAACAAACGAATATTCAAGCGCAGTAGAACGATAACTCTTATAGCGTCCTGAGGCTCCGCCATGTCCGGCATCCATGTCGATGTCAAGCAACACCAGGTTGTCATCACGCTTCAACTCTCTTAATTTGGCCACCCACTTTACTGGTTCATAGTACTGCACCTGTGAATCCCATAAGCCAGTGGTGACGAATATATTCGGATAGTTCTGTGCCTTGACCTGATCATAGGGAGAGTAGGACAACATATAGTCGTAATATTGCTTGTCTCTGGGGTCCCCCCATTCATCAAACTCTCCGGAGGTGAGCGGGATACTTTCATCCAGCATGGTCGTCACCACATCCACGAAGGGTACCCGTGCGATGATCCCCCGGTATAGATCAGGTGCTTCATTGGCGATCACACCCATCAACAACCCTCCCGCGCTGCCACCTGCTGCGAATACCTTGCTACTATCACCATACCCCTCTTTGATCAGGAACCTGGTTGCATCGATGAAATCCCGAAATGTGTTTTTCTTTTTCAGCAACTTTCCATCGAGATACCACTGACGTCCCATCTCCTCTCCACCTCGAACATGCACAATTGCAAACACAAAACCCCGATCCAACAGGGACAAGCGTGCCCTGCTGAATGAGTCTTCGGTCGAGTACCCATACGAACCATAGGCGTATACATAGAGCGGATTGGCCCGGTCTCTTCTAAGATTTTTTCGATAGACCAGAGAAACCGGAATTTGGGTATTATCTCTAGCCGTGACAATTAATCTCTCTGATTTGTACCACGACGGATCGAACTCCCCAACAACTTCGTCCTGCTTTAGCAATCGGGTATCTCCTGTCTCCATGTTATACTCGTAGACTGAGTCGGGTTTCGTCAGGCTGGAATAGCGATATCGCAACCTGTTTGTATCCACTTCCGGATTGGAATAGAAAGAAGCCTCAAAAACGGGATCAGAAAAAGTAATATCTCTGCTTTCCAGCGATGCCCGATTGATCACGCGCAATCTTGTCTGGCCATTCACCCGCTCGTTCACGGCAAGATAGTTGTCAAACACTTCGATATCTTCCAGCAGCACATCGTCTCTGGCCGGGATCACTTCTACCCAATTATTCTTGTCAGCCATATCCTGCCGCATCACTTTCATTAGGCGGAAGTTTTGCGCCTGCCAATTGGTCCTGATGAAAACCTCATTACCATTCGGGTGGATGGTATATTCATGTTCAGCTTCCCTGGCCAGAAAGACCACTGGCTCCCGTTCAGGATACCTGGCATCTACCAGGTGATATTCGGTCGATAAAGTACTCTGGTTGACGATTACCACCAGGCTACGATCACGACTCTTATATACATGAGTGGAATATTGCGGGTCATGTTCCTCATACACCAGTTTATCCGCAGAGGGCTCATCACCCAGCGAATGCTGGTACACCTGAAAAGGCAGGAGAGTCTGCAAATTCTTCTTTACATAATAGAGAGTCTTGTTGTCATTGGCCCAGGCAATGTCTCCGGAAGTATTTGGGATTGCATCCGGAAACAGTTTCCCGGAACCGATATCTTTTATGCGAATTGTGTACAAACGTCGGCCAACAACATCCTCTGCATAGGCAATCAGGTCTTCTCCCGGGTTTGTCGACCAGTTTCCAAGGTGGTAGTATTCATGCCCCTGTGACAATTCATTTGCATCAAGCAGGACTTCAATCTTGTCTCGTTGTTCGAAGCCAACCGGTTGCCGCAGGTATACAGGATATTCCCCGCCTTCCCTGAACTCACGGAAATACCAATAATTCTGGTCTTTCACAGGTACCGTCCGGTCATGGACTTTTAGCCTGCCCGTTAATTCCTCAAACAGAGAATCCTGCAAAACCTGCGCATGCGCCATCACCTGCCGGGTGTATTCGTTTTCCCTCGCCAACAGATCCAGCACCCGCTGATCTTTTCGATCATCATCACGAATCCAATAATAGTTATCGGTCCGTTGATCATTATGGATGGTCAGTGTTTTGGGTATTTTTGTAGCAACCGGTGGCTGTATCGCTGTAGATACCTGCGGGTTGTCCTCGGCTGGTTTACACGCGATCAGGGTCAGATACAGTAACGCAATCATTATATTAGCTGCCGGATTTCGGGCCACTACTGACATGTCAAGTCGTTACTCCATACATTGCAGAACGAAATCGGTAACCACGCTTTATCCCGGGGCCACATTGCAAAAGACTCCGTGTTTTTCATAAAAATATCGGGCTAAACGTGCGCGCATTATTTCATGTAGATCGATTGTTATCCATACCAGCCAGCGGGTACTATAACAATCCTCCGGCAAAGTCGGGGGTTTTCGCTTTCAATAACAATCATCCGGCGAAGCCGGAGGTATTTCGATCAGGAGCCCCTCAATGGGGCTGATGATCGATGAAA
>CAZNFE010000256.1:0-5100 GCA_964571945.1 uncultured Pseudomonadales bacterium | reverse complement strand
ATGCAATAATGCCAATGATGGCCAGTACGACCATCAATTCGATGAGAGAGTATCCATTTTTTATGCTTTGCATGGGGGCTGCTGCTTTCATCATAGCCAATACTCCTCAAAAATGGTTCCGCTTACAATATTCTATCGCGTTGTGCTATTCAACAGCCGGTCTCCGCCAATATCACATGGGCTGACGAACGGGAACTATCCAGCTCAGGTCAGGATGCGGCTCTATCTGAGTTCTCGGGGTAGTGAAAACACCATATTCTCTACCCGGCCGACACTTTCTTCACATGCTATCGCGCCCAGGGATTCCAGGTGCCTGACCACTTCCCGGACTAACGATTCCGGTGCAGAAGCACCCGCTGTAACACCAATGGTCTGGTTGCCTATCAACCAATCAGGGTTAATTTCCGAGGCATCATCGATCAACCATGATGCCGCCCCTTGCTGTTCTGCCAGTTCTTTGAGCCGATTAGAGTTTGAACTGTTAGCGGATCCAACCACCAGTATCACATCACATGATTCGGCCAGTGCTTTCACTGCATCCTGCCTGTTCTGGGTCGCATAACAGATATCGTCGATTCGTGGACCGCGAACGGCCGGGTACTTCTGTCTGAGGCGATCAATAATCCGACGGGTGTCATCTACGGATAAAGTGGTCTGTGTTACATAGCCCAATTGCGACGGACGCATAATTTCGAGCCTATCGATGTCCTCTTCACACTCGACCAGGTGGATTCTGCCACCACCGGAGTGGTCGAACTGCCCCATGGTTCCCTCTACTTCCGGATGACCTCTGTGTCCGATCAGGATACATTCATGACCGTGCAGACTCGATTTCGCTACTTCCAGATGAACCTTGGTCACCAGCGGGCAGGTGGCGTCAAATACCTTTAGATTCCTGTCCCTTGCTTCCTGCTGGACCTTTCTGGATACGCCATGAGCACTAAAAATAACCAGCGCATCATCAGGCACTTCAGCCAGGTTCTCCACGAACACGACCCCTTTTTGTTCGAGCGTTTCAACAACTGTTCGATTGTGTACGACTTCATGGCGAACATAAACGGGTGCACCAAACAATTCCAGGGCCCGGTTAACGATTTCAATTGCCCTGTCTACACCCGCGCAAAATCCACGCGGATTGGCCAGCTTGATCTGTTTCACTTGCCGTCCACTCCGTTTTCATCCCGCGAATCCGCGTATTTTCGTGATAAGAACAATATATCCAGTATCATTATCACAGCGCCTACTGAAATCGCCGAATCTGCCACATTAAACGCCGGGAAATAGGCACTTTCATAATGGGCCACACAAAAATCAATCACATACCCCAGATGGAATCGATCGATCAGGTTACCCACGGCACCACCCAATATTAGAGACAGGGCAATTGCCAGCCACTTCTCTTGCACATTCAATAGAGCAATCCACACTACCAGTGCCCCACTGGCGATGACCGACACACCGACCAGCAGCCAGCGTTGCCAACCACCTGCGTCACTGAGAAAACTGAATGCCGCCCCTTCATTGTGTAGCAGGGTCAATTTGAAGACCGGCAACAATATGATCGAGGTGCAGTTCCCCGGTTCACACAAGGTAAGAATCTGGCTTATGTAATACTTGCTGAGCTGATCAAGTAACACAATCACTACACTTACTCGCAACCAGACTATCATGGGCAATCTCTCATACTAATGTGATACGGTATGTCAGTATGCCGCATCGCCGCATGTGCCTGACTGTGGATGAGTAAGCTGAAGGTGCAACTTGTCCGGTTTACGATCATTTCGCATCATCCTGCCGAGTCGGGGTTAGCCGCGCGATGCAAAATACTCGCGGGACTGTGCAAAAGCGGCATGAATCGCCTCTTTCAATTTCTCCAGACTATCAAATTTTATCTCATCCCTGATTTTTCTCCTGAAGGTTACCGTTACATTCCTCCCGTAAATATCTCCGTCAAAGTCAAACAAATGCACTTCCAGAATAGGTTCTGCACTGCTATCCACGGTAGGTCTGACACCAACATTGGCAACACCCTGGTAAATTTTATCAAGACCGAACATTTCAATGGCATACACACCGTCCAGTGGCGCACGGTATCGGTGCAGCTGAATATTCGCGGTAGGCGCATCCAGCTGCCTTCCCAATTGGCGACCATAGACTACTTTACCCATAATGGTGTACGGTCGACACAGGAGTTCTTCCGCTAACTCGAAATCCCCTCTGGCAAGGCAATCCCTGATGCGGGTGCTGCTTATGCGCTCGTCCTCATGGCTGAAAGTGTATTGACTGGTCACCTCGAAGCCATGTTCCTTGCCGGCCGCCCGCAACATCTCAATGTCACCTGCCTGATCCTGACCGAACCTGAAGTCGTCCCCGACCAGCATAAATTTTATCTGCAACCTGCTCACCAGGGTTCTCACAAACTCATCGGCGCTAATATTGCGTGTAACTTCGTTAAACCGGAAACAAAGCACCCTGTCCAGACCTTGTTCTTCAAGTACCTGGATCTTCTCCCGAAACCTGGTTAACCGTGCCGGTGCATTGGCGGGATCAAAATATTCTCTCGGCTGTGGCTCAAAGCAAATCAACAGCGAGGGAACTTTCAGCTCCACAGATTTTTGCTTGATGCGCTGTAAGATAGCCTGGTGGCCGCGATGCACACCATCGAAATTGCCAATCGTTACGATACTGCCGCGACGATCAGGCCTAAGATTATGGAGACCTCTGATTACTTCCATGCGTCACTCTGTAAATTTGCTCTTCAGGCAAGTCATCAACGCTGCACGTGATTCAACCGAAATCCGAATACCAGCAATGCAACCACATAGCTTGCTACGCCCGCACCGCACAGCAGTAAAAGAATCAGCATTCTGTACCAGAAACTCCAATCATACCACGTTGACATTTCCGGGTTGAGCCAGGCAACTAAACCAATCATCGCGACACTGGCCAGTGTAATTCTGACCATCAACCGCACCCAGTCACGGGAGACGCGATAAACTCCCGCACGCTTCAGACCGAAGTACAAAAGTCCTGCATTCAGAAATGCAGATAACGACGTGGCCAGTGCCAGACCCGCATGAACCATGGGCCATATCAGCATCAGATTCAACACCATATTGGAAAGCATGGCGATGACGCCGTATCTAACCGGGGTCTGAGTATCCTGTCGCGAAAAGTACCCGGGTGCCAGAACTTTCACCAACATGTGTCCAAGCAGCCCCACCGCATAGGCTCGCAAACTGTACGCCGCCATGACCACATCCCGCTGGGTTAACTCACCATTAAAAAACAGCGTGGTAATCAACGGCTCAGCCAGATAGATCAGTGCGACAGAAGCCGGAATACCCACAAGGCATACCATCTTGACTGCCCAATCCACTGTTTTGGCAAACTCATCCCGGGTCTTTTCAGCGAACCGCGCAGACAAATTTGGCAAAATGACAGTGGCAATGGTGATGCCGAATAGGGCCAGCGGAAATTCCAATAGACGATCCGAGTAATACAACCACGAAATAGAACCACTCTGTAAGAATGATGCCAGCACGGTATCGAGCAGCAGGTTGATTTGCCCAACGGAAACACCAAACATTGCAGGCAACATCAGTAACAGAATCCGTTTCACGCCTTCATGCTGCCAGTGAAACCTGGGTAATGGCAGCATGTTTATCCGTGCCAGCGAAGGCAATTGATACGTAAGTTGCGCAACCCCTGCTATCAGAACTCCCCAGGCCAGTGCTGTTACAGGCTCATGCAAGCAGGGTCGCAAGTAAATCGCACACAGAATCAGGGAAAGATTCAGTAACACCGGAGTAAATGCCGGAACAGCGAATTTACCATAGGTATTTAACACAGCGCCGGAAAATGCCGTCAGTGAGATCAACATCAGATAGGGAAACGTAACTCTTAACATCTCCGTTGCGAGTGCTAATTTCTCATATTCATCGTGGTATGCAAATCCAAAAGCGAACAAATAGATCAATACAGGCGCCGCCGCAACTCCAACCACCGTCAGGATCAGCAGAATAGCCCCGAGAGTACCTCCAACGCGGTCTACCAGTGCTTTGACATCCGCTTCGGGTCGCTGTGACTTGTACTCAGCAAGAATTGGGATGAACGCCTGGGAGAAGGCTCCTTCACCAAAGAGACGGCGAAAGAAGTTCGGTATACGGAAGGCGACAAAGAACGCATCTGCTCCACTTCCTGCACCGAAGTAGTTGGCGATAACCATATCCCGGATCAAGCCAAACACCCTCGACATCATTGTCATACCGGACACTACAGTGCCGGACTTAACCAGACCGTCCGGTTGCTTGGCGGTTACTTTTACCATGGGATCCTTGTTAGCTGTACTGCAAATCCTGCTAATCGCTGTGCTTACTGAGACCTGGGACGTTATCTTACTATTACCTGGCGTATGCAGACTAATGCATCGTCGCTTTTAGAGAATTTCAACTGCTTTGTATGGCCCTGGTTACTCAGAAATTGCGTAAAAAGAGTGAATTCCGTTGACAAATCCGGTCTGAAACGGCATAGTTCCGCGTCTTATTTTTACGGTCAATTTGAGGATCGATTAAGTGGCAAATACTCCCCAGGCAAAAAAAAGGGCTCGACAGGCAGAAACTCACCGTCAGCTCAATGCGAGTCAAAGGTCCCGGATGCGAACCAGCGTTAAAAAAGTCGCATCAATTATCGAAACACAAGACTATGACGCAGCGCAAGCTGCATTCAACCAGGCAGTGCCCATCATCGATGCGTCTGTCAATAAAGGTATCATCCACAGGAATAAAGCTGCACGCACCAAATCCCGCCTCAATACCCGGATTAAAAGCCTAAAATCCTGAAATAGCATCCACCATTAGCAGAATGATAGAGAGCACCGCCAGATGATTCCGTTCAGTCCAGCGTCTCGAAAGCCGGGCTGACCTTAAACCAGCACCAGATTGTCCCGGTGAATCAGCTCTTCATCCCCCATGTATCCCAACAGCGATTCGATTGCATCACTACTCTGGCCAATGATAGTCCTGCTTTCTGCTGCATCGTAATTGACCAGGCCCCTGGCGATTTCTTCCCCAGCCCTGGTTTCACAAGCCACAATATCGC
>CAZNFE010000255.1:0-5103 GCA_964571945.1 uncultured Pseudomonadales bacterium | reverse complement strand
ACTAGCAGTCCCTTGCTGACATCTCTCGGGATCGAAATTCATCCCACCATTACCGGGTACCATCACCTGGCATTTTTACTGGCCATTATCCTGGTATGTGGCCGCTTGAAAATCATTCTCTGGTCTGTCACCGGTTTCACTCTCGGTCACAGCCTGACACTTTGCCTGGCAGTGCTCGGTTATGCATCGGTAAGCTCGCAAGCAGTCGAAGCACTGATCGGCTGGACAATTGCTCTGGTAGCCGCAGAAATCATTGCCGAAAGATACGCGTTACAGGGCGGATTGATTGCCGCTTTCTCTCTGTTTGCTCTCAGCATGATAGTCTTTCAACTGTTCACACCTGAGATATCCCATGGCGTCAATCTGTGGATACTGGCCGGTATTACCATCTTCTCACTTTGTTATCTGTCGCTATCCCGATTCAAGGGTATCGATCCGGTGACTATAAAACCCGTCCTGACCTTGTTATTCGGCCTGATCCATGGCTTCGGTTTTGCCGGGAGCCTGATGGAAATCGGGCTACCAACCGGACGCCTGGTAGCCGCTCTGTTCGGATTCAACCTGGGTGTGGAAATCGGGCAGCTGGTGCTGATTAGCCTGTTCCTGTTGCTGTTGTTTGCTGCCACTCGATTTACACGCCTGGCACACCATTGGCTGATCATTGATGGAGCTGCAGCGATCTTGTGCGGCGTGGGCCTGTTCTGGTTCGTCGGCAGAGCCTACACATAATCCAGCGCTCCAGCCGTTTTAACAAACGGCTGGACCGGTGCCTCATTTACAACTTCAACATCTGCTTGCCGCGGTTCTGCCCGGTAAACAGACGCATGAAGGTTTTCGGGGCATTCTCAAAGCCTTCCTGGATATCTTCCTTGCTGACGAGTTTGCCATCCGCTATCCATTGAGACATGTCCTTTCTCGCCTGGGCAAATTGATCCTCGTAATCCAGCACGAGAAATCCTTCCATGCGGGATCGGGTACCAATCAGACTCATCAGGCTTCTTGGTCCGGCGGGGGCCTGTTCGCTGTTGTAAGAAGATATTCCACCGCACAGCACCACTCTGGCACGCATGGCCAGACAACCAAGTGCCGCTTCCAGAATTTCACCGCCAACATTTTCAAAGTACACATTGACACCCTGTGGGCAGAGTTCTCTTATGCGCTTGTATACGGGTTCGTTCTTGTAGTCGATTGCCGCATCAAAATTAGCTTCCTGGAGCAACCAGTCACATTTCTCCGGACCACCGGCAATGCCGACTACCCGGCAACCCTTGATTTTTGCTATCTGCCCCACCACGGAACCGGTGGCACCTGCCGCACCGGAAACCAATACCGTATCGCCTGCCTGTGGCTGCCCAACATCCAGCAATCCAAAATAGGCCGTTAAACCAGTCACCCCGAATATACTCAGGGCATTGGGGATCGAGACACCTTCCGGGATCTTCGCAATCGACATGAGGTTTGAGCTATCCGGCACAAAATAGTCTTGCCATCCTCCCGCACCACTGACGAGATCTCCGGGATTGAAATCTGCATTATTGGATTTCACGATCGTACCTGCTGACCCACCGCGCATCACATCTCCCGGCTGCATAGGAGGCACATAATTAGGCCGATCTTCCATCTGCCCGCGAAAAGTTGGATCAAATGAAAGATAAAGATTCTGCACCAGCACCTCACCTTCACCCGGCTCTGGAATGGCCTGTTCCCGATACTCAAAATTGGATTCCTGAACCATCCCTTGCGGACGTTCTTTCATTATCCACTGTCGATTGATGTCTGCGCTCATATATTGCCCTCCTTATCAGGGTAAAAGAGAACCATATCCGTTACACGGATATCGTGCTGATTAAATGAAGTGTGAAAATAGCCGAGACCGGGAATATAGCACTCCACACCAGTCAAAAGCCAACTTCGGGTCAGCCACCAATGGAACTTACTTAAAAACTTCATTGGTCCGAACCGGCAGTGGGTTTCCCTGCTTAGTGGCTGTGCTGTTCAGTCGCTGAGCTGATTCTGCATTCTTCCTTGATCAAACGACATCTATGTAGTTCACTTAACCGCCCAACCTTTGTCCCCCGGAGAACCGTATGCCCGCTTTGGATGGAATGAGAATCCTGGATATGACCCAGTACGAGGCAGGTACCTCTTGTACGCAGGCTCTGGCCTGGATGGGGGCCGACGTGGTCAAGATTGAAGCGCCGGATCACGGTGATCCCGGCCGTGCGGTTGGTCTCAGTGATATTCAGGAATATTCGGCGTATTTTTGCAATTGGAACGCGAACAAGCGCAGCCTGGCTCTGAATCTCCAGACACCGGAAGGTCGCAATCTGTTACTACAGATGCTTCCGGAATTCGATATATTTGTCGAGAATTACGGACCCGGTGTAATCGAGCGGCTCAATCTGGAATATGAAACATTACGGGATGTCCATCCTGCCCTGATTTACGCGCGACTAAAAGGATTCGGCACGTCCGGTCCTTATTCAGACTATAAATGCTACGACTCTGTCGCCCAGGCTGCCGCCGGTGCGTTTAGCGTTACCGGAGCCCTGGATCAGCCACCGGTTGCGCCTGGTACAACGACCGGTGATTCCGGGACTGGCGTGCAACTTGCCATGGCGATTCTGGCTGCGTATATCCAGCGACTACGAACCGGAGAAGGTCAGCAAATTGAACTTTCCATGCAGGAGGCCGTGACGTATTTCATGCGTACAAAGATCGCCGTCGGTTCGGCATGGGGGCAGAACGCGTGCCCGAGAATGGGTAATGCCCAGGGGCTTCCACCTGTCAATCTGTATCCTTGTGAACCATTCGGAACAAATGACTGGGTATTTCTCATGCCGGTGACCTCAGAACACTGGGATCTGTTATGTACCGCGACGGATCATCCGGAGTGGCTGGTTGATCCGCGTTTTGCGTCTGAGCAGAATCGCTTGCTGCATCATGAAGAATTATATGAAGGCATTGCGGCCTGGACACGCAAGCGGACCAAACACGAGGCAATGGAACTACTCGGTTCCGCAGGTGTACCCTGCTCTGCTTGCCTGGACACCCGTGAACTTCACTCCGATCCACACCTGGTTGCACGTGATTTCGTGAAGTCAATCGAACATCCAATCCATGGCAAGGTACCCTTGCTGGGCTTTGCACCCAGATTCTCGGCTTCCGAGGTACCCCTGCAACGCGCCCCATTACTCGGTGAGCATACAGAAGAAGTATTAGCGGAATACCTGAATCTTGCTCCGGAAGAAATCCGTGCGCTCCGCGATAAAGGCGTTCTACGGTGAGGATTCGAGCAACCCGGCGTGATTAGAAGAGTGGCAGAAATCATAGTATGATTACTCGCTTGCGGTGATTTGCGATGCCTGCAGGTGGCCGATAGATTGGCTCGTTCTGAAGCTGTGTTTACATTTTTTCATTACCTGCAGGAACCGTTTTGATTGCCAGTC
This sequence comes from uncultured Pseudomonadales bacterium, assembly GCA_964571945.1. Taxonomy (GTDB): domain Bacteria; phylum Pseudomonadota; class Gammaproteobacteria; order Pseudomonadales; family Azotimanducaceae; genus JASJXV01. The sequence continues at coordinate 1,654 of CAZNFE010000255.1, read as the reverse complement.
GAAGAACGCCACTGCATCGATGTATCCATCATGAGTACATCAACAACCGAATAAAACAACTACAGAGTATGATCGAATGAACGGATTTGACCTGGTAGCACAAAGCCTGAAAGCCGAAGGCGTCACCTGGATGGCCTGCTTCCCGGCGAACCCGCTGATCGAATCCGTCGCCAAATTAGGCATTCGCCCGATCGTGTTCCGCCAGGAACGCGGTGGCATCAATTGTGCTGACGGATTTTCCCGGCAATCGGCAGGTAAACAGATTGGTGTTTTTGCTTCACAAAATGGTCCTGGGGTAGAAAATTCGTTTGGCGGGATCGCCCAGGCATTTGGCGATGCTGTCCCTCTGCTGTTTCTCCCGGGCGGCAGCGGAATCAACTCCTACGATGTGGCACCCAATTTTTCAGCGACCCGTAATTATGCTGGCATCACCAAGCTGGCCCTGTCCATCGATCGAATTGAACGCACCACCGCGCAAATGCAGCGAGCCTTCCATGCCCTGCGTCACGGTCGACCCGGTCCAGTCATGGTGGAAATGCATTTCGATGTGTTGGGGCGCCAGGTTGCAGAGGAGGCGCCGGTATACAGACCTTCAAGAATCATGCGCTCCGCGCCTGACCTTGCTGATGTCAAGGATGCGGTAAAAGCACTGTTAGAAGCGGAGAATCCAGTCCTCTGGGCCGGCCAGGGCATCCTGTATGCGGAAGCGGCCGCTGAACTGCGCCAACTCGCCGAGTTAACCCAGATCCCGGTCATGACTACGATGCAGGCAAAGAGCGCCTTTCCGGATAATCACCCGTTGGCCCTGGGCTCTGTGAATCGCACGGCACCAAAGATGGTATGGCAATGGCTCGGTACCTCGGATGTGGTTTGCGCAATTGGTTCGGCGCTCACCCGCACCATGTTTGGGATCGATATTCCGGCCAATAAAACGCTGATTCAAGCCACGGTCTCTGCGGAGGATATCAACAAAGACTATACCGTGGATATCGGCATGGTGGGCGATGCGAAGTTAACCCTGGAGTTGATGATCGAAGAGGTGAAAAGTGTCCTGGGTGAGCAAGGGCGAGCAGTTAACCAGGTGCTGATTGACGCAATCGCCACGGCAAAGAAAGAATGGCTGGCTGAATGGGCACCGTTGCTGAATTCCGATGAGACGCCCATCAATCCGTACCGCGTAGTAAATGAAATAAACAAAGCAGTCGATCACGAAAATACCGTCATGACTCATGATGCAGGTAATCCGAGGGATCAACTCATGCCTTTCTACCGGGCCACACGCCCCTATGGATATATAGGCTGGGGTAAAACGACTCACCTGGGCTACGGTATTCCTCTCACCATGGGGGCGAAAATAGCCAGTCCCGAGAAGTTTTGCATGAACCTGATGGGTGACCTGGCATTCGGTCATACCGGCATGGAAATTGAAACTGCGGTACGTGCGGAAATTCCGATCACCACACTGGTGATCAACAATCGCACCATGGGCGGCTATGACAAATACATGCCAACTGCCATGGAAAAATACGGTGCCGGTTATCAATCTGGCGATTATGCTGGTGTCGCCAGGGCGTTGGGAGCGGAAGCGATTCATGTGGATAGCCAAGACTGTATCGGGCCAGGCATCAAAAACGCCCAAATCTGCGAGCAAGCG
>CAZNFE010000254.1:0-5104 GCA_964571945.1 uncultured Pseudomonadales bacterium | reverse complement strand
CATGATAACGCCGGTTATTCACGATGGATGAGTATCTGTTCTCCTCTTCAAGTACCTTGAATTCGGCGTCATCCAGATCCGGTTGTTCGGGGAAATTGCCGCCGATGTTATCCGCGTAGAACAATCTGACGGTATAGATTAACTGGGATTGCACGTACATTGACTCTGTATTTACGGTGGTTTCAAAGAAAATGGCTTCGTTCATGCGCCGGGTCTGCGTAGCAGTGGGTGCGCGAACCTGGATGGGAATGGCCTGACTGGATTCGTTGCCCCAGCGAATGGGTGGAATGGTCAGGGATCCGGTTCTTTTTGGCCTGAGTTCCACCGAGAATTTGATCGATGAACTGTAGGAACCATTGATAATCGTGGTCTGACTGCTTTGACTGGGCCCGGAAATTAACTCGAAATCCTGTAACACCGGATCGAAGTCCGGTTGCGAATTGCTGCTGCTGTTTTTGCTGAGAGTCAGCGTAAATGACTCCAGTGAACTGATCTGATTCCGGTCAACGAATGCGTCGAATGCCAGTGCATGCTGCACGGATAAGCCCATGAGCAGCATGATTGCTGTGAGTATTTTTTTGCTGACTGTGTTCATATGTTTCAAGTTGTCGCTGGTTGGTTGTTGCTGTCCCGGCTTCAGGCGTACCAGGGTTCAATAATTCTCCTTCAATGGGTAGATATCGTTCTATTTAACTCTCTGGCTTCTGTTGCGTTTGTCTCTCTCTATTTGTTGAATTTGTCTTCAGTCAAAGGCTCTTTGTCTCTCGGCGTTTGCTATCTGGCTCTCACAACTTGCGTCTTATGTCTCTCGGCGTTTGCTATGCAAGCGCCTGCCGACTGTTATTTTCTGTAAGGCTGAAAATAACATGCCTGCCGACGTTCAAATTGAGTTTCACTCAATGTTGAACTACCATACTGCATTGCGATCCTTGTATTTCCCCTGACCTTGCTGTTGTCGTTGCCGGGTCTGGTATTCAAATTTCCTCTTCAGCAAGCCACCCGGGTCATCCGGGATGCGGCGTAACCATTGATCCAGTGCCTGTTTGGTTTCTTCATCCAATTCTGCTTGTTCGTCTTTGGCCAGTTGTGACTCGGTGGCTTGCTCTGCCTTGCTGCTGTCTTGCTGCTCCTTTGATGCGTCATCTTTAGCCTGCTGTTCTGCCTGCTGCTGTTGCTGTTCTTGTTGTTCCTGTTCTTGTTGTTTCTGCTGTCTGCTTTGTTGATCCTGACCGGATTGATCCTGCTGCTGATTCTGTTGCTGATTACGATGGTCGCGGTCTTGTTGGTGATCATCCTCTTTCGAGTCAGATTGCTGATTTTTGGCGCCGTTCTGATCCTGATCCTTTTGCTGCTGATCCTTTTTGTTCTGCTGGTCCTGTTGATCCTGATTTTGCTGCTGCTGTTGCTGCTCTTGCAGGAGTTTTTCAACCAGATCCCGGTTAAATTTGGCATCTTCATGGGCCGGTTCGGCAGCAAGAGTTTTATCGTAGGCCTCGATGGCTTCCTTGTATTTTTGTTGCCGCGCCAGGGCATTCCCGAGATTGTAGCTGCTGTCCGGTGTTTCAAGCTTCTGAAAAATGTCAGACGCCTGCTGGTAATTGCCGCTCAGATAACTGGCCGATCCCTTCCATGCCGGATCTTTGAAAGTCTTTGCCGCCTGTGCTGCATCACCCTGCTGCAGGGCTGCAATGGCCTGCTGATCGCTGGTTTGCCACAGGTCTTTCCAGAACTGATTGACGCTGCTATCCGTGCCCCTGGTGATGGCATGGTCGCTGCTTACTGCAGGGCTATCCTCGGCATAAACATCCGGGTGGGGGGACAGCAGCACCAGCACCAGGCACCAGATCCAGCCGCGACGAAATGCCAGCGCGGCCAATGGCAGTAACAATAATACCAACCATGGACCCTGTTCACGCCAGACGTCGAAGTCTCTTTCAATTTGACGATATTGTTCCGATTCAAGCAGCGTACTCTCAGCTAACAGGTAGTCGATATCCGTATCATCAACCGTCATGGCAGTCTGGCGACCACCCGCAACATCCGCCAGGTTTTGCAGGGCTGCAAAATCGACTCGCGGGATGACGATTACACCCTGGGCATCCTTCAGGCTGCCCTGGTCAGGCAACATGATCGGTGCACCGTCGGCTGTGCCCATGGCAAGAATCGAAACCGGAAAATGACTGCGATTGTCCTGCACGATCGCTCGGCTGGAGGCCATGTCTGGAACGTCATCGGCGATCAATAGAATCCGCCCGTTCGATACATTACCGTCTTTGAACATCTGCAGCGCTAGTTCCATTGCCGGAGCGAGGGCGCTGCCGTAGATCGGCATAATCTCCGGTGCCAGTGATGGCACCATGGCGGCGATGGTGTCCGCATCATCAGTCAGTGGTGATACCACGTGGGCATCACCTGCATATACGATCAGTCCGGTTACCCCTTCATCTCTTTTGGTCACGATATCCAATAGCTTTTGTCGGGCGCGGGTAATGCGATTGGGTTTGATATCGATAGCATACATGGAGAGTGACAGATCCAGTACGATGATCAGAGCATCTTCTTTGGTCTGCACTGGTTGCGGAGTTTTCTGCCAAACCGGACCAGCCAGTGCGGTGATCATGATCAGCCATGCAATGAGCAGCAGGTAAAATGGATTCCGTTTGGTGGTTTCACCGGAAGTTTCTATCAGGTACGGCAGCAGCATCGGATCGATACTCTTCGACCAGTTACTGGCAGTGGCATCCCGCTTTCTCAGCAGCAGGTACAACAGTACCGTGGGAATCAATACATAAAACCATTCGGGACGCAGGAAATGAAATTCACTGAGTTGCGCCAGGAACTGTTCGATAGCGGGCATCACACTTGCTCCCCTTCGACCTGCGGTGCCATGTCATCTGAATATTTCCTGGAGAGACCACGCAGCCAATCCACTACCAGAGAGTTGAAGGTGCCAATCAGCAATGAAATGACCAGCGCCAGACCCAGTGGCCAATAATACAGTGCCCTGGTTGGGCGATAGGTCTCATGTTCCTGTGCAATGGGTTCCAGTTTATCCAGGTCGGTATAGATCTGCTCCAGTTCACGCATACTCCTGGCCCGGTAATATTTACCACCGGCCATGTTGGCGATCTCCATCAAGGTGCCTTCATCCAGATCCCGCGAGGGATTGACGCGCCGGTTACCGAACAGACTGGATACCACCATTTCTTCGGCACCGACACCGATCGTGTAGATTTTGATATGTTCCTGGACTGCCAATTGAGTGGCCTGGATGGGTTTCATTTCACCGGCATTGCTGGCGCCGTCCGTTAGCAGTACCAGCACCCGGCTGGCCTCGGGCCTCTTTTGCAGGCGCTTGACGGTAAGCCCGATGGCATCGCCGATGGCGGTTTGTTTACCGGCAATCGCAATGGGTGTCTCATTCAGAAGCGTACGTACTGTGTTCCGGTCGAACGTCAGGGGTGTCTGCAGATAAGCACGGGTGCCGAACAGAATCAGTCCAAGCCGGTCCCCCTTGCGACGAGTCACAAAATCACCCACTACTCGTTTCACCGCTGCCAGTCGTGTGGCAGCACGATTGTTCACTTGCATGTCTTCCTGGCCCATGCTGCCGGAGATATCTACTGCCAGCATCAGATCCCTGCCGCTGACCGGCAGGGCGATGGGATCACCGATCCATTGAGGTCTGCTGCCAGCGGTGACCAGTGCGAGCCAGGCAATAATCATGAGCAATCGTCTGATTACCGATCGGTTTCGTGTGGATATCAGGCGGCTTTCATAGTGGGATGCTGCCGCGAAAAAGGGTACGCGCAGCGCAGATTCGTGCCGGGTTACCGCAGGCAGCAATTTTGCTACCAGGTAGGGTAATGGCAGGATGATGAAAATCCACGGCCAGGCAACGCTCAACATGATCCTGGCCCATCCGACCGAACCTTACCGATTGACTGGCCTGCTACCTGGCGCACAGGATCTCGCCCTGCCAGCACGGTGCATTGTGTCCCCGGTATGCGTGTCACAACTGCCTCCTGTGCTTTCGAATCCAGTGTAGTCCGGATTGATGCAATTGCTGCACATCAAATTGCGCTTCTTTCTCATACGCACTGTACATCAGCACCTGTCCCACACCCATGCTAAATGCGTTGCTACCGGCGGATTTGTCCAGGAATGCCACCCACTCTTCACCCGTCAGGGAGGCCACCCGCTCCCTCGGGTACACGGTCATGGCAAGTCGCTTGATCAGTATGGCGAAATTCGCCAGGTATTTTTTTTGGTCTTCATCCCGCTCAAACTGTTTTAGAAGCTCGTTTAGCTGTCTGGTTCCCGCGCGCCGATAGCGGTTGGCCAGCCAATAGCGAATCAGCCAGCGTATGATGAGGTAAGAACTGACCAATACCAGGACAGCCAGGATCCACCAGCCGGGAGCAACCGGGAAGCCGGAAACCGGATCCGGCAGATGAATATTCCGTAACTCAGCCAGGGCATCCGTCTGAGCAGCGGCATTACCGGGAATGGCCCCTGTGGTTGATGTCGGGATCATAGTCGCCATAGCGATACAGTTAGGTCCTTATGCATGACGGTGAATTGGTTTGCGAATGGCATGGGCGTATTGTGCGTACTGATTCGCCAGGGAGTTAACCACTGATTCGTGCGTCATGAGCTCAAAGAAAGGTGCCTTGTAACGGCTAAACTCATCTTTGATGGACTGCAGATGCAGGGCAAAATGCGCGCTGAATCCTTCCCGGTAGCTCTGATTGGCGGTGTTGATGCTGGTTCTGTCAACTCCATTGGAAATGGTGTATTGATCAGGTGGTGGCAGGGTTCTTTCCATGGTATCGGATATATGCAACCCGATCAGGTCGTTGTTTCGCGCCAGTTGATTCAGATGGATGTGGGTTTGTTCGTCAAAATTCTGAAAATCACTGATCAGGATGATGGTACTGCCGTGTTTTGCAACCTGGCGGATTTTACTGACGGCTGTGGAGAAATACTGGTTTTGTGTGCCATTGGTGGCGAAGGGAATCTCATGAGAACTAATTTGTTGTGTGACGCCCCGGGTTAACAAGCCCGGACGATCAGCCGCAGTTGCACTTTCGGCTCTGCCCAA
>CAZNFE010000253.1:0-5121 GCA_964571945.1 uncultured Pseudomonadales bacterium | reverse complement strand
GATGATACCCTTGAATGGACCTGATAATCTCCCCGGCAAAGCCAGGGGTTTCGCTTTCAATAACAATCCCTGGTCCATTATAATGCTGATCTGAAAGCAGACATTTCATAACAGGAAATGACTGTAATTTATGTTAATGTACTTTCTTCAGATATTTGTTTATCTATCTGAAATATAAGATTTATATCAAACTTAATGCTATTTCTAACAGAACGAGGTTACGTGGTCAGTAGTGAACAGTGTATTTGCAGGACATCAACCGAAACAAAGCAGTGACAGTGACACAACTAATAATTCAATCTGGAAAAAAGCGCTGATGGCTGAAATTACCCAACTAAAACGCCAAATGGAGGCGCAGCAGCTTCTTAACAAACCCGGTTCAGAGCGTTTGATTACTCGTTATCAACGAATGATCGAATCTCGTGAACGACTTTACACTAGCCTGTAGTCGAAACCCAATCCTTCGCTGAGAGCAAGAGCAATGCCTTATGTAATTCCGGAACCGAAGTTGCCATGGTTACCGGTAATTTCGTCCGAACAGTTGTTTCCGGTGCACAGAATCTACTGCGTTGGTAGGAACTATGCCGATCATGCGCTAGAAATGGGTCATAACCCTGACCAGGAACCACCGTTCTTTTTTATCAAGCCCGCGGATACGCTACTCGGTCCGAATGAAGATTTTCCCTATCCAACGCTGTCCGAGGATGTACAACACGAGGTGGAACTGGTGGTCGCGCTGGGCCGCAGTGGTAGCGATATTCCCGAGGCTTCTGCGCTTGAATATGTCTACGGCTACGCAACCGGCCTGGATATGACGCGCAGGGATTTACAAAACCAGGCAAAAAAGCTCGGCCGTCCGTGGGATGCGGGAAAGGCTTTTGACCATTCTGCACCCTGTTCTGCGATAAATCCGGTTTCACAAATTGGCCATCCCGGCAGCGGGGAAATCAAACTCAGCATCGACGCAGAAATCAGGCAGGTGTCAAATCTTGATCATATGATCTGGAAGGTGCCGCAAATAGTCGCCAAACTATCCGCATTGTTCACCCTGGAACCTGGCGACCTTATTTTTACTGGAACTCCTGCCGGTGTTGGGCCGGTTCATCCGGGAGAGTGCATGCAAGCGAGTGTCGAGGGGGTCAGTGAACTGACCGTTTTTTGCAAATGATGCACTGCCATTCAGGCCACAGATCCACCAGCTAGGAGAAGCCCTTGTACACAGGTATTGTTCAAGCCATGTTACCCGTACAGTCCATTGATAGAAAAACCGGATTACTTTCATTTCGTCTTGAGTTACCAGATTCACTCTGCAAAGATCTGGTAACAGGTGCCAGTGTGGCAGTGGATGGTGTCTGTTTTACGGTAACCGAATTGGATGGCAACCTGGTGAGCTTCGATGCGATGCAGGAAACTCTCGCTATCACCAATATTGATGAACTGCAACCCGGTACCCAGGTGAATATTGAACGATCTGCCAGGGCGGGAGTTGAAATTGGTGGACACATACTCTCCGGGCATGTATTGGATGTAGCCGTGGTGAGTCAGGTCGAGGCGAGCGAAAATAACAAAAAAATTACATTCCAGGGTAAGCCGGAATGGATGTGCTATGTCTTCAATAAGGGCTTTCTGGCACTGAATGGTGCGAGTTTAACCGTTGCTGATATCGATCGGAAAGCCAGCCAATTCTCGGTGAACCTGATTCCGGAGACGCTCAGAAGAACTAACTTCAGCCTGCTGCAAAAAGGTGACCGGGTGAATGTGGAGATTGATCATCAGACCCAGATCATCGTAGATACAATAACCAATCTGGTAAAGGACGGGATTGTTGCTGAGATGCTGGCTGGTAGTAAGTCCTGATTGCCGCTATTGGAGTGATGCTGCGAGATCGAATTCACCTGAGTTCAACAACCTCCTAACAAGCAAGGAGTTGAGTTCCGCACAAATATCCTTATGATTGCGCGCTTACTGATGTTCCATAAGATGGGCGACCATGTCACTACAGCTATTCGATACCTACACCCGGCAGCTCAGGGAGTTTGAACCACTCGATCCGGAACAGGTGAGCATGTATGCCTGTGGTCCAACCGTCTACGATTACGCACACATTGGTAACCTGCGTACTTACCTGTTTGAAGATGTATTGCGCCGCACGCTCGAATATGCCGGTTACCATGTCAAACATGTTATGAACATCACTGATGTGGGGCACCTTGCCTCCGATGGCGACACCGGTGAAGACAAGATGGAGAAAGGTTCAAAACGTACCGGAATGACAGCATGGGAGCTAGCTGGTTTTTATACAGACACATTCAAGGAAGATATCAGAGCGTTAAACATTCTTGAACCGCACATCTGGTGTAAAGCTACCGAGCATATTCAGGACCAGATCGAATTTATCGAAGATATTGAGAAGCACGGTTTTACCTACAAAACGTCTGACGGTATCTATTTCCTCTCTGAAAAACTTAATGACTACGGGCACCTGGCGCGATTGAACATAGAAGGATTACAGGCAGGCGCCAGGGTCGAGCAAGGTGAAAAGAGATCCCTGACGGATTTTGCACTCTGGAAATTTTCACCTGAAGACGAGACCCGGCAGATGGAATGGGACAGTCCATGGGGTAAAGGTTTTCCTGGCTGGCATATTGAATGCTCAACGATGTCCGCTAAGTACCTGGGCAGTTTTTTTGATATCCATTGTGGTGGAGAGGATCACATTCCAGTTCACCACACCAATGAAATTGCCCAGACCCAGGCTTGTAAGGGTACCACACTGGCTAATTTCTGGATGCATGGATACTTCCTGCAAATGGGTAATGCCCGGATGTCCAAGTCATCCGGGAAATTCATTCGTCTTGAAACATTACAGGAACGAGGTATCGCACCACTGGTGTATCGTTATTTCTGTCTGACCGCACATTATCGCACGCAACTTGCATTTAGCTGGGAGTCGCTGGAAGCTTGCCAGGTAGCCCTCAATCGCTTGTACCGGACAGCTTATGAATGGGGCGAAGCAGGGCAACCTGATGCATCCTTTCTAGATCGCTTTCAGCGCTTTGTCTACAAGGATCTGAATATGCCCCGGGCAGTCGCTTTGATCAGAGATTTGATCCGTTCTGAATTGCCCGACAAGGTAAAGAAGGGGACCCTGCTGGATTTCGACCGCATCCTCGGTCTTGATTTTGCAACCTGGGAACCAGTAATCGAAGTAATTCCAGAGGTAATTGAAAAACTGGCATTGGCAAGGGATACCGCCAGGAAAGAAAAAAACTGGGCTAAAGCGGATGAAATTAGAGATCAAATTGTTGAAGCTGGTTATGTGATTGAAGATTCTGCTGACGGTACCCGAATCTCACCAAAGAGCTGATGCGCTATAGAGAATACGGGTGTAAATTGCCTAATTTGTACTCACCTGTTAAGAAACCTGTCCCATAAAAACCGTCTATCGATAAATATGTCGCCACTCCTCTATGTCGGTTGTGGGGCCATCGTGCAATTCAACACCGAGTTGATAGCGGTAAGCCGGATCATCAGCCATTGGATTGATCCACCGCACTTCACTACACAGAAAAAATTTGCCCGGACGAGAATTACTGTCGATCCACAGGTCCAGTTGGCTACCGCAGGGAATGTATTCATAAGACTTGATTCGGAGACCGCCTGCAGAGATATCTGCGGCACAGCAGGAAATAGTATTACCCACCAGCTCCGGTTGCTCATCACAAGCGACAATTTGCACAAATAATCTGTCATTGGAATGAGTTCGCTGATGCCTCCGGCACTCGGGTCTGCTGGTTTTCATACGCATATTCCCATCATGTTCCATTCTTTCTTTCGCAGCGTTGAAATCGATTATTTTTGATAGTAGTAATGAAGCACCCATCACCTTGTCCTCTTGCCTATCATTCATTTTCAACAGATAGACTGCCAAAATCGTGCCAGTTTTTAAGATCTCCTATTTATTTCTTATATATCAAATAGTTATGCGCTTAATAAGCGAAATCAGGGTTACGTATTGACAGACGAAATGTGACCTTGACTGATAGCGTACGGCACATTCTGACCCTCGCTTGTCAGCTTCGCTGTGACCCGCGAAATGGGGTAAACTAGCGACACCCGATTAAATGACACTGCATCCATTCAAGGTATCCATTTGAAGTTCATCGAGCACGTACAACAAACGTCTGAGCGCAACATGTCCCTGTTGTGCGTTGGTCTGGATCCTGACTCCACCCGATTCAGCGCACAGGTGAACCGGTCAACTACACCGATACTCGATTTCAATAAAGCGATCATCGATGCGACCGCTGATCTGGTTTGTGCCTATAAACCACAGATCGCCCACTATGCAGCAGTTGGTGCGGAATCCGAGTTACGTGAGACGATCACCTACATCCGGGAGAATTATCAGATACCCGTAATACTGGATGCCAAACGCGGAGACATCGGCAGCACTGCGCAGATGTACGCGACAGAAGCATTCACTCGTTATGGTGCAGATGCGGTAACAGTGAACCCATACCTGGGTCTGGATTCCCTGGAACCATTTCTCAGTTACGAGGACAAGGGTATTTTCATCTTGTGTCGAACATCGAATCCGGGCGGATCCGATTTGCAAAATCTGACGCTGGAAAATGGTAACTGCCTGTACGAACACATCGCTATTCAGGCCAGCCAGGTATGGAATCGCAACGGCAATCTGTTACTTGTCGTGGGAGCAACCCGGCCGCGAGAATTAAGACAGATTCGAAAATTGTGTGGTGATATGCCCTTCCTGCTGCCTGGTATTGGCGCCCAGGGAGGGGACATAAAGTCGATGATGGAGAACGCCAGAGGAGGGCAGTTAATTGTCAATTCAGCTAGAGCGATCCTGTATGCGGAAGCCGGTGCAAACTTCGCCAGTGCAGCCAGGAAGGCGGCCCAGGATACCCGTGATCAGATAAACTTGTATCGCTAGTCAGCTATTTGTCCAACTACTTGTTCGATCGCATGACCAATACAAGTGTTCGGCTGATCAGAGATATTTTTTTGAGTTTGAATGTGATCGCGTGCCTTGCAAATGTGTCCATGCTTATGCACTGGGTGAAGCTCGTCGGATCCGATAAATCAGCCTAGCTGACA
>CAZNFE010000252.1:0-5126 GCA_964571945.1 uncultured Pseudomonadales bacterium | reverse complement strand
GGGATCGCAGGTGATCACCGTCCACGGTCAATTCGCCCGCCTTGATCCAGCGCTGTATTCGGGTACGCGAATAATCCGGAAACAGCATGGCTGCAATCTGGTCCAATCGATCACAACCCGGATTTTCCGGTACCCGGGCAACTAATTGAATCTCCTGGTACATTACGTTGTCTAAGCTGAGGTTTACTGGATACTATCCGTTATTCTAACCAGTCTAAGAGCACAAATCACAACAACAACCGATAGCAATCCTCCAGCAAAGCCGGAGGTATTTCGATCGATGGCCTCCCGATGGGGCCAGCGATCGATGAAACCGAAGTAGATCGGAATGGATGCCTTTCATAACCCACCCGTACGTGGATATGATATATTTAATCCAGGGCCTGCGAACACCAGTCGGTCACCTCAAATACCAGGATAACCAATCAGAGGAAGGGATGATACAAACTGCCGAATTACCGTTTTTTAGAGGAGCATTAATACTCTCCCTCACGATTATGCTCGTGGCTTGTTCCAGCGACGGTGAAGAACAATCCATTGAACAGACAGAACTGGAATTCTATGAATCTGCCAATAATAGTCTGCGAGCATCAAACTATCAGGTAGCCGTATCAAAATTGCAGCAACTTGAAGCCAGATTTCCATTTGGCAGATACGCTGAGCAGGCACAATTGGAAATCATTTATGCATATTACAGAAGTGCGCAGCCCGAAGCTGCAAGAAATGCCGCCGATCGTTTTATCCGGCTTCACCCGCAGCACCCGAATGTGGACTATGCTTACTATCTTAGAGGCATGGCCTCTTTCGAGGAAGACAGTAATTTCCTGGATCGTTTTTTGCCTACTGATCCAAGCAAACGCGATCCCGGTGCAGCCAGGCAATCATTTAACGATTTCGCTCAGTTGATTTCACGGTTTCCCGAAAGTAAATATGCACCTGATGCCCAAAAACGCATGGTTTACCTGCGTAATCTGTTAGCTGCATATGAGATTAATGTGGCCAGGTATTATATCTACCGAGGCGCCTATGTAGCAGCAGCAAACCGCGGCCGATATGTTTTCGAAAATTTCCAACAGACTCCCTCTGTACCAGATGGGCTGGCTGTAATGGTCGAGGCCTACCTGAATCTGGATATGCCTGTTTTGGCAGAGAATGCGCTAAAGGTACTGGTTGCAAACTATCCGGATCACCCGTCACTGGACAAGAACGGCAATTTTAAGCTCGACAAATCAATAAAAAATTCTGAGAAATCCTGGCTCAACATCATCTCATTCGGCTTACTTGGATAATCCACACACGCCATGAATCGTCAGTTCGAAATTGCGCCTGATATAGAGGAACAACAACGTCTGCAGCATGTAGCCATCGTAAAAGTCTACAATTACTATCGAATATTGTTGTCGTTCCTGCTGCTGTTTTTATTTCTGCAACCGGCTGATCAAAGATGGGTTGGTTCAGTTGATCCGGATATGTTCCAGATAACTATCCTGGTTTATCTCACTGCCAATATCACCATCGGGCTCACATCTCTTTTTATCAGCGCAAAAGTGTTCAACCGGGCGGCACCTGTTTTTACCATTCTGATCCTGGATGTATTCGCACTCACCCTGCTGATGTCTGCCAGTGGCGGTGTAGGCAGCGGCCTGGGTAATTTTCTTATCTTCACGGCAGCTTTCGCTGGGGGTTTGATCAGTGGTCGAATCTCAACGGTTATACCCGCAATTGCATTTATCCTTTCAATCTATGGTGAATCCTATCTGTTTTTCCTGCACGAAAGTGACTCACAAAGATTTTTTCAGTCCGGGTTACTCGGTATCGTGCTGTTCACCGCCAATATTTTGTTCCAATATCTGTCGAAACAGCTACGGGAACGTGAAAGTGAAGTATTCTCTCTGGAGAAGCTCAATCAACTGGTTGTTGACCGAATGCGGATTGGGGTCCTGGTCGTATCGAGAGAAGGTACCATCAGCCTGATCAACAGAGCAGCGGAATTATTGCTGGCTACCGATGACCAATCGGAATCAGCAGAAACCATACTACCGCCACACATAAATACGCAACTGGAATTGTGGAACAAGGATCAGGGCAGAAGACAGATTGAATTTCAGAGCTATTCCGGAGGTCCCGAAATCCTTGCCAAGTTTTCCAGAGTGATCAACAGTGCTGAGTCTGATTACCTGATATTTCTGGAGGACAGCACCGACATCCAGCAACAGGCACAGCAAATGAATCTGGCATCACTGGGTCGATTGTCAGCCATCATCGCTCATGAAGTAAGAAATCCGCTGGGTGCCATCAGCCATGCGGCTCAATTACTGGGAGAATCCACTAACCTGGACAAGGGAGATATGCGATTAACGGAGATTATCCAGACTCATAGTTTACGCATGAATGGTGTGATCGAGAATGTTCTACAGATTTCACGCCGCGAGTCAGCAGAACCTCAAACAATTGCGGTGCACACCTGGCTCAACAATTTTGTTGACGAATTTTCTTCCGGTAACCCGGAAAAGATTAAAATTGAAGTGGCAGTTGAGTCTGATGTGCCCAGCATTGAATTTGATCCAACGCACCTTCGGCAAATACTGAGTAACCTGTGTGAAAATGGCCTCAGATACAGTCGTAAGAATATCGGCGACCCAAATATCAAACTCCGGGCAGCTACGAATCCTTACACCAAAGATACCTATCTGGATGTAATCGACTTCGGCGTCGGCATTGACGAAGAACAAGTTCAGAATTTGTTTGAACCGTTCTATACTACGGAAACGAATGGAACAGGCCTGGGGCTCTATCTCTGCAAAGAGTTATGTGAAGCCAACCATGCACGACTGCGGTATCAGAGAGCCGATACTGGTGGCAGTTGTTTCAGGATCTCATTTGTTTAATAGCGGACTAATGTGACAGCATTATGACGAAAAAAACAGCACTGGTCGTTGACGACGAACCGGACATTCGGGAACTTCTTGAAATTACGCTGGGGCGTATGGACATTGCCACGGTTGCTGCCGAAGATGTCAGCAGTGCCAAACAATACCTTGCAGAGGCGGAGTATGATTTCTGTCTGACCGATATGAAATTACCCGATGGCAATGGCATCGAATTAGTGAAATTCATCCAGGGCAACTATCCACAACTTCCCGTAGCAATGATCACTGCACACGGCAGTATGCAGTCTGCTGTAGAGGCTTTAAAAGCAGGTGCCTTCGACTTTGTATCGAAACCGGTAAATCTGCAACTGTTGCGCAAACTTGTTGACACAGCACTAAATCTTAAACCGCTGGATAGCGCAGATTCTGAGGCTGAAGAGTCACTCAATCTATTGGGCAAGACCAAGGCGATGGTTCTGCTACGGAAACAGATTGCCAAATTGGCCCGAAGCCAGGCACCCATTTACATCAGTGGTGAATCGGGTAGCGGAAAGGAACTGGTTGCCCGTTTAATCCATGAGCAAGGACCGCACAAGGATGCACCATTTATTCCAGTCAACTGTGGCGCAATCCCTACTGAACTCATGGAAAGTGAATTTTTTGGTCACATCAAAGGTAGTTTTACCGGCGCATTTGCAGACAAACAAGGATTGTTCCAGGCTGCAAATGGCGGCTCCCTGTTTCTTGACGAAGTAGCTGACCTGCCATTGCCCATGCAGGTAAAACTGTTGCGGGGCATCCAGGAAAAAGCCATTCGGCCAATCGGTTCGCAGCAGGAAATACCAGTCGATGTACGTATTCTGAGCGCGACTCACAAAGATCTTGCACACGAGGTCGAAACGGATAATTTTCGCCAGGATCTCTACTACAGAATCAACGTCATCGAACTTAAAGTTCCGAGCTTAAGAGACCGAATCGATGATATACCCGAACTGGCCCATCATTTATTGGCACGAATATCTGCTGACTACGACACCACTGCTCCGAAACTCAGCGATACAGCTCTGAGCACCCTGAGCCAATACCATTTCCCAGGCAATGTCAGGGAGCTGGAGAATATCCTGGAAAGAGCGATCGCGCTCTGTGATGACGGCGTAATCCAGTCAGAAGACCTGCAGTTAAATACAAATAGTGAATCTGAACCTAAACCCTCATCCGACACTGACTCATTAGTGATTGTTGATACCGACAGCGTCTCTACAGAGGAGCCACCCCAGGATGTCGAGTCCCTGGAGACCTATCTGGAGGACATCGAGAAGCATGTGATCGTTGAAGCGTTGGAAGCAACTCGCTGGAACAAAACCGCTGCAGCGAAAAAGCTGGGAATCTCGTTTCGTGCACTCAGGTATCGCCTGAAGAAACTGGACCTGGAATAGACGAATCCAACCGGCGTAACCTTGCCGCTTCATCTCTCTCAACGGTCAGAATCTCACCAGCCACCTATGCAATAGCTCACCAGAATATGGGCATGCCCCTCACCACAACTGAATCCAACGCTCACAGACAAATCCTCAGGCACGGCGATAATGCCTCCTGACATCCGCAATCCGGGTCCATCATGTATCCTCTTCGTCAGTCCGGGATATCGCTCGTCGAGCTACTTGCTGTCATCGCCTTGAGCAGCATCATACTGGGTCTGTCGCTGTCCAGCTTCCGGGATATGACGCAGCGTAATCAGGCAACGGTGACCATCAATTGGCTGATCGGTTCGATCGCGTATACACGTCACAGTGCGCTGATCAAAAACTCGCTGGTCACGCTGTGTCCAAGCACTAATGGAACGAGCTGTGGCGGTGACTGGCAGGATGGCACGATCACTTTCACCGATCACAATGCAGACCGGAAAATTAACGGCAGTGACCAGTTTCTGAAAAGGTTTATCTCTCCCACCCGGGGAGGAAGCATTCACTGGCGCTCATTTGGTAATCGCCGCTACCTGCAGATTACGCCAGCCGGCATGACCAACTATCAAAACGGAAACTTTGTGTATTGCTCTCCAGATCGGGATCCAAGATTTTCCAGGCAGATAGTTATCAACCTGCCTGGTCGTCCGAGACTGGCACACGACACAAACGGTGATGGTCTGGTTGAGGATCGCCATGGCAAGCCCCTCAGATGTTGATTCTCTGTTGAGGTAGACTGCCACGGCTGTAACAGCTTCACTGCATAAAAAACGTCTAAAAGTCCTCTATCACT
>CAZNFE010000251.1:0-5132 GCA_964571945.1 uncultured Pseudomonadales bacterium | reverse complement strand
GGTCCGGCCCATTTCAGCATCCGGAGATTGAGCACTCGTTGCGGCCAGATAGATACGCTGCCGATTCGGGTTTGTGGGGTTATCAGCATTTAGCTGCATTTGGTTTCCTATTAGGTTACTACCCGGCATTATGTCTGATTGTGCAAATCGATCACTTCACCATCCGCTTCAGCAAACTTCCGTTCCCTGCTCTGTTTTGCTGCATCACCACGTTCTGTCTCAATCTTGTGCAGGTATTCCCTGTCTATTCCCTTGGTTATATAGTGACCATTGAATATCGAGGTATCGAAGTGCGTGATATCCGGATTACCCTCTACCGCACAGCTGACCAGGTCTTCAAGATCCTGATAGACCAGCCAATCTGCCCCGATATAATCGGCCACTTGCTGCTCGGTTCGTTCATTAGCGACAAATTCAGTCGTTGCCGGCATATCGATACCATACACATTTGGAAATCGTACGGGTGGTGCTGCGGATGCAAAATAAACTTTTCTGGCTCCGGCATTGCGTGCCATTTTCACGATCTGTTTTGAAGTCGTACCTCGTACGATGGAATCATCAACCAGCAGCACATTCTTCCCTTTGAACTCCAGTTCAATCGGGTTCAGTTTCTGGTGCACGGAGTGCTGTCGCTGGTCTTGTCCGGGCATGATAAATGTTCGACCAATATAACGGTTTTTGATGAAACCTTCCCGATACTTTACCTGCAATCGATGCGCCAGGGGTAAAGCACAGGTACTGCTGGTATCGGGGATCGGTACTACAACCTCAATATCATTCTGCGGGTAACGTCCCAGGATCTTATCTGCCAGTTTCTCGCCCATCCGCAGTCGTGCTTTATAAACTGAAATTCCGTCAATAATGGAATCTGGTCTTGCCAGATACACATATTCAAACAGACAGGGACTTTTGGTGGTCTGACGGGCACACTGCTTACTATTGAAGGTGCCGTCCGATTCAATGTAGATCGCTTCACCCGGCTGCAAGTCTCTGGTCTCCGTAAAGCCAAGCACATCCAGCACTACACTCTCTGACGCCACCATGTATTCCTGACCCAGCGATGACGACCGCTCACCATAGACAATGGGTCGGATACCATGCGGGTCACGGAACGCAACAACTCCGTGTCCAGCAATGAGAGCCACCACCGCATAGGCTCCTGAACAGCGCTGATGCACTTTTTCAATCGCTGTAAACACATCATCCGCAGTCGGCGTCATGCCAGCGACTTTCTGCAGTTCATGAGCAAAAACGTTGAGCAGCACTTCCGAATCGGAATTTGTATTCAGGTGCCTCCGATCGGATTCGAATAACTGTTTGGCCAGCTCGCCAACGTTGGTCAGATTACCGTTGTGAGCCATGGTGATGCCAAAGGGTGAATTGACATACATGGGTTGTGCTTCAGCAGAGCTGGCAGTCCCGGCAGTCGGATAACGGACATGGCCAATGCCCATCCTGCCGGTCAATCGGTCCATATGATGTTGTCTGAATACTTCCCTGACCAGACCATTGCTTTTGCGCTGATTCAGTCGTCCATCACTGTCACTGGTTACTATTCCGGCAGCATCCTGACCCCGGTGTTGTAATACGATCAATGCATCATAAAGTTCATATACAACATTCGAATGTGTTATCAATCCAACTATGCCACACATAAAGGTCTCTCTCTACTTAGGTCGGGTTAGTTGATTCACCAGTCAGTTTAACGAACACAGCTCTTGATCGTTCCTCCACCTGTAACAGTTGAGGTACCAGCAAGGACTCTTGCCACCAGGCATCTTCTGTGAGGGGCGTGAGCCTGATGATACTGGTAGCAACAATCAGCACGAGCAAGCCCCGAGCCAATCCAAAAATCATACCGAACAATCGATCTGTACCCGACAAACCGGTTAGCCTTACCAGTTCGCCTATCAAATAACTGATCATGGCACCGACGATCAATGTGGCAACGAATAGAATCGCGAAAGCTGATACCAATCGCATGGCTGGTGAGTCGACATAATCTACCAGCAGTGCCGATAACTGCGCACTGAATAATCTGGCGATGATAAATGCTGAAATCCATGTAACCAAAGACAGCAATTCTTTTACGAAGCCCCGTTTAATGCTGATCAGTGTAGACAGCGCGACAATACCGAAAATTATCCAGTCAATTGTAGTCATACGTTTCGATTAACCATTGCTTAAGCTTACACCAGGTAGCAGGCGAGCACCGTTACATTGTCTCCGTCGATAAACACGCTTCCCCTATCCTCCCAGCTGGCCTGAATCATCTTCGATATTGTAAGGTACAATCTGCCCTGGAAGGTTAAATGCTGACCTGATCTCCTGCTTGATTTGCACAGCGCGCTGGTATTGTAACAATGGCCCCACCAGAACCCGCACGTGTTTACCCGATTCTGCAGCAACGGATACTGCATAGGTGCGATAACCCTTTTTCCTTAACGCATCTCTTAGTTGAACTGCATTTTTTGATTCGGCAAAACTACCTACCTGTAAACTCCACGCTCTGGGAAGTCCGTTAGCATCAAGTGACGATTGGCTGGTTTGCGGTTCTCCGGAAGGCTCAACTTCCTTCGGTAACTGCGCTTTACTGGCGGCTTCAATCTGATCCATTTCCGAAATAATGGTTTTCGGGTCCACATCCACTACTTCCAGCGTCGGCCTGGCCGGAATTCGCTGCACGATACGCTCCCGCTCTGCTTCGTTACCATCAAGCAGCAGCGGCAAAATTATAATTGCCAGGGCAGTGAGCACAACCACCCCGATTACTCGCTGTTTGAGTTTGCCATCCATCTGCTTTCAATTGCTCCCGATTTCAGGTCCAGGACTGACTTCAGAGATTGCTTCTGCCACCGCCGGAAAGGATCCGAAAACCACAATCCTGTCACCCGGGACAGCATTCATTCTTGCCTTACGATATGCACTGGCTACTCTACCACAAGTCAGGATATCCGACCTCCACTGAGTGGATAATCTGTGTGCCAGTTTTTCAGCAGATTCGGCTCTATCTTCATCTACCTCGGCGAAGTACCAGAGATCCACCACGTAATCCAATTGCCGCAATACGGATTCACAATCCTTGTCTGCATACATGGCAACCACGGCATGAGTCTTGCCGGGAACAGGGTCTGATGTCAATTTCATAACGAGGTGTTTCGCGGCATGCGGATTGTGTGCTACATCCAGAATAACGGGTACCGCTCCAGGAATTTTCTGATACCTGCCCAGCATCTTGACCTGCGACAATCCGGCCCTGATATGTTCCTCGGAGACCGTCAATCCAGCGCTGATCAACGCCTGTACCGCAACCACACTGTTCTCGAAAGGCAGCTGGTTGTATGGCAGTCCGGCAATCACAACGCGCTTGCCGGTATCCGTCTGACCATATAAATCCCAGTGATCCTGCTTCCTGACTGCCCTGTATTCTGTTTCCATGCCAACCAGTCGGGCACCCTTCTCAGCCGCATTCTTCGATATCGATTCAGGCATATCGGGACCAGTAACCACAGGTATTCCCTTGCGCATGATACCGGCTTTCTCACATCCGATAGCGTCCAGAGTCGAACCGAGCCAGTTTTCGTGATCCAACTGGATGCTGGTGATAATTGACACGTCGGGATTGGTGATGTTCATGGCGTCCAGACGACCACCCAGGCCAATTTCCAGCACGGTAACATCGGGTTTCGCCCGTTTAAAAATATCCAATGCTGCAAGCGTGGCGAATTCAAAATAGGTCAGCGAAATATCCTTGCGGGTGATATTAATCCGTTCGAAAGCTTCACAGATTAACCTGTCCGGTACAGGTGACCCATTCAGGCAGATTCGTTCGTTAAAACGGATCAGATGGGGTGATGTTGATATGCCGGTGGAGAATCCGGCAGCCCGCAGAATGTGGTCCAACGTGGCGATGGTGGAACCTTTGCCATTGGTACCTGCTACCAGGAACAACTTCCCGGATGTTTCGAGCAAGCCCATTTGTGCAGCCACTCCGGATACCCGCTGCAATCCGAGATCCCATTTCACGGGATGCAGGGTTTCAATCCAAGCCAGCCAATCATCAAGACGTTCGAACGATTCATGGTCCATAGAAAGTCCAAAGATCGAATGTGACCTGTTCCGGGATAGTAAGCAGTATGCGACCCGATTCAGGATTTAGCGGTCGCTTTATCCATCGCCCGTCGCATATCGGACACCAGTGCACAGACACTGGCGGTCATTTTCTCGGCATCACCCCTGTACTCTCCAATTAAGTTGACCAGTGCGGAACCTACCACCACACCAGATGCAACGGATGCAACGGCTGCTGCAGAACTGCCATCTTTAATGCCGAATCCAACTGCAATCGGCAGATCCGTGAGACGATTGAACACGGCCAGTCTGTCTGCAACATCCGGTACATTCAGCGAAGCGGCTCCAGTAATGCCTTTTAGCGAAACATAATAGACGAAGCCCCTGCTTGCCTGGCAGATTTCCCGGGCCCTGGCTTCATTCGTAGTGGGTGCTAACAAGTAAACCGGGTCGATGTTCCGCTTCGCGAACTCACGGTTTAACTCTCCTGCTTCTTCCGGAGGAAGATTAACCAAAATTGTGCCATCCACACCAGCTTCTGCGGCGAAATCTGCAAACCTTGCATAACCCATCACTTCAACCGGATTTACATAGCCCATCATCAGTACCGGCGTTTGTGCGTCGTCATTGCGAAACTCTGACACCATCTGCAGCACGCCCGACAGGGTTACTCCCTGACTTAAAGCTCGTTCAACGCTGGTCTGAATGACCGGTCCATCCGCTTCCGGATCCGTAAACGGGACACCCAACTCGATGATATCAGCACCGGCGCTTACCATTGCATGCATCAAGGCAACCGTGCTCTTGCTATCCGGATCACCGGCGACCAGATAAACGATCAGGGCTGATTGACCATTTGCCTGCCTGTCTTTAAAGCACCCGCTAAGCCGACTCATCTGGATCCCCGCTGGTTTTCATTCCGGTATATCTCCCTTTTTACATACATGTCGTACCAGACTCCAAATTAGCCACTCGGGTCATTAGTTACCTGGTGCGTCTGGTGCTCAAACAGGCTCTTGTTAAACCGAGATACCGTCTATAGCTGCAATGGTATGAACATC
>CAZNFE010000250.1:0-5173 GCA_964571945.1 uncultured Pseudomonadales bacterium | reverse complement strand
GACCTTATCATCGGCTTCCAGATCAGCGATTTCATCTGCGAGGGTGCGTTGCCCTAAATCATAGGCTTCTACTTCTCCCTCCAGGTCATCCATCTTACGCTCATATCGTTCAAATCGGCTCATCGCTTCTTCGATATTGACATCATGCAATTGCTTCTTCACACCCAGACGGGTGGTAGCAGTCTTGCTTCTGGCGATCAGTGCTTTCTGACGATTTTTCGCATCGACCAGCTTCTGCTGTAATTGTGATATATCACCACCCAGCTTTTCAAGATTGGATTCCAGAACTTCCATATCCTTCGTCATCAGATCTACTGCTTCCAGCGCCTGGGTTTTTTCCCGCAATGCTAATCTGGCCAGATCTTCTCTTTCCTTGCTAAGTGCCACTTCGGCTTTGCTCTCCCATTGCTGCGCTTCGTTCTTCAGACGCTCCATACGGCGGCCGACGTCCTTCTTATCGGCAATCACCCGCGCAGACTGGGTTCGGACTTCTACCAGGGTTTCTTCCATCTCCTGAATGATGAGGCGAACCATTTTTTCAGGATCTTCCGCTTTATCCAGTATGGCGCTGATATTTGAATTGATGATATCGGTAAATCGGGAAAAAATACTCATTGCTATATGCCTCTCTGTGGCGTCAGTTGAAAGATTCGAATTCCAATCAGACAACTCTGCCATTTGTTATCGCAACTTCGCGACTGATTTCATGCTAGTTTGGTTACCATTTTGCTTACTTTTACTTACTTTTACTCACTTTCGACTCTGTTGGATACACAATTCATGCCAGCTACGAAATCCCGGTGTAATGCATTGTTATTTAAAGATTTTTTATACTGCAACGGTTACAAATCTATGTCATTATAGTTAAACTTGCCAGGTAATTAGTGAAATAGACCAATTATTAGGCGGTTATGAATCAGAATCTGCGAATCTAATCGGCTCGGAAAATACACCTATGACTGATGTCCAGTATGCGGAAAGAATGATTGGTGAATCCAGCGCTCTCATGGAGGTTCTGGAGGTCGTTTCTCAAATTGCACCGCTATCCAAACCGGTACTGATCGTCGGTGAGAGAGGTACCGGCAAGGAACTGGTCGCTGCACGACTGCATTACCTGTCCAAACGTTGGGATCAGGAATATGTAGAAATGAATTGCGTAGCTTTTAACGAGAATCTGCTGGAGTCTGAACTTTTTGGCCATGAAAGTGGTGCTTTTACCGGTGCTGCAAAGTTGCACAAAGGGCGCTTTGAACGAGCACATCTGGGCAGCTTGTTTCTCGATGAACTGGCAACTACCTCTGCTCTTATACAAGAAAAATTGTTGCGTGTAATCGAATATGGTGAATTCGAAAGAGTGGGCGGTTCTCGAACCATAACGGTCGATGCCAGACTGATTGCAGCCACGAATGAAGATCTGCCAGCACTGGCACGAAAAGGAGAGTTCAGAGAAGACCTGCTGGATCGACTGGCATTTGACGTCATCACAATTCCACCTCTGCGCAACCGTCCTGAAGATATCATGTTGCTTGCAGAACACTTCGCCATCAACATGTCAAAAGATCTCGATCAAGACTACTTCCCGGGTTTTTCGGAGGCGGCAACAGAGAGATTGCTATCGTATCAGTGGCCTGGAAATGTGCGGGAACTCAAGAACGTGGTTGAAAGAAGTGTGTACAGATCGCAAGAGCCAGACACTGCGATCAAGGAAATTTCACTGGATCCATTCGAATCGCCCTATCGTCCGGGTCCCGCAACTGCAAAATCGACAGCCGCTGATACATCACCATCCGAATCGACAGGGGCAGCAGCATCAATTACCTTTCCTATCGATTTGCGGCAATCAATTCAGGATCACGAAACCTCTTTAATAAAAGCTGCCCTGAAAGCCTGCCAGTTTAACCAGAAAAAAACAGCTGATGCGCTGGGTGTTACCTATCATCAGCTGAGAGGTTATCTGAAGAAGTACGATTTGCTGGGAAAGTGACCCGGTTCAGGATTGAAATACCTCAGTCACCTCTATCAGTCACCTCTAAATGCCGGATCTCGCTTCTCGATAATCGACAGAACCGCTTCCTCGTGGTCGTTCAACTGATGTGCCAGTGCTTGTAGTGACGCAGACATTTCCAACAGGCTATCCAGGCGACTGTGCTCGCTTTCTTGCAGCAGCCTTTTTGTCATTCGCAGCGCCGTCGGTGGATTAACAGCGATGCGCCCAGCCAGCTTGTTTGCCTCCTCCAGCAATAACTCGGGCGCAACCACTCTGGAAACCATACCCCAGGCAAGGGCTGTTTTTGCATCGACCGGATCACCCGTAAAAGCCATTTCACTGGCTCGTGAAATACCGATCACACGTGGCAGAAACCAGGCACCGCCGTCTCCAGGAATCAATCCTACTTTGACAAAACTCTCTGCAAACAGTGCTTTTTCAGATGCGATTCGCATGTCACACATCATCGACAGATCACAACCTGCGCCTATCGCCGGGCCATTGACGGCAGCAATGATGGGTACTTCCAAACTACTGATTGCCAGCGGTATCCGCTGGATCCCGAATCGATATCCGTCTCTGATTTGTGGTGCGGTGCCGCTAAACATGCCTTTCTTGTCTCTCATGTCTTTGACATTTCCACCGGAGGAAAATGCGCTCCCTGCACCGGTGAGAATCACAACCCGCACTCGGGAATCAGCATTGATCGCCTTACAGGCTTTCTCAATCGCCTCAATCATCTCGTCACCAGAGATCGCGTTGCGAGTTTCGTGGCGATTTAAGGTTAGCGTGGCGATGTGATTCTCCAAACTGTAAATAATTGGCTCAGACATGGCATACCTCATATTGATAACTGCTGCGAGTATAGCAAACGAGTATTGAGATGAAAGTTGCGAGACTCTCAAATAACAATATTCAAATTGCTGGTCTGTTCACACATTGCATGCATTTGGATTAGCTGGTGTGCCCTCGAGACACGCATAAATCCTTCCCTGGAGCTTGACGGCGGCGTCCTGCCGCCGACAGTCTCGCCGGCACACCAGCTAATTCAGATGCTAAGGTCTGCCTGACAGTGCGTTCAAATAAGCCGGCCTGCCATTTGTGTGTGGTACTCCCTTGACGTGATAGTCGCCCGTAACCTGCATCTCGAAACTGTCGTTGCTGCACTTGCCTTTTTGACTCCAGGCGCATAACGTAGCCGTTTTTTCAAAACTGAGGTATACGTGATGTCCCTGATTTCAAGAGAAATACATCTCAAATCCAGACCGGTGGGTGAACCGCTGGCGCAAAATTTTGCCATGCTAGAAAGAACGATCGAGCCTCCGAAAGCCGGGGAAGTACTGGTTCAGAATATCTACCTGTCAGTCGATCCCTACATGCGAGGCCGCATGCGGGAAGCATGGGACCTGGACAGAGTGCTCGAAGGTGCAGCCGTTGGAAAAGTAATCAAGTCCGCTAACAAGCATTTCCAGGAAGGTACCTACGTCACGAGCAGCAAGAGCTGGCGGGAGTATTTTATTTCGGATGGCAAAAACATCAGTCCTATTGATCCTGATCTGGCACCCGTCAGTACCTACCTGGGCATCATGGGAATGCCAGGCTTAACAGCTTACGGTGGTTTACTGGTAGCAGGCCAATTGAAGCAAGGGGAAACGGTTTTTGTATCTGCCGCATCAGGGGCTGTTGGCAGCGTTGCAGGTCAAATTGCCAGGATTAATAATTGTCGTGTTATCGGCAGCGCGGGAAGTGACCAGAAAGTGTCACACCTATTGAAAGAGTATCATTTCGACCATGCGTTTAACTACAAAACTACCAACATTCTTGAACAGCTGCACAAAGGTGCACCGAATGGACTTGATGTTTACTTTGAGAATGTTGGTGGATCTCATCTTCAGGCTGCACTCGCCTGTATGCGTCAGTATGGCCGCATTCCGGTTTGCGGAATGATATCGACATACAACGATGCTGATACCCCCACCCCCGGGCCAACCAACTTAAGCACCATCATCTATAATCGAGTGACCTTGCGCGGATTCAATGTCAGTGAATTCATGGACAAACAACCTCAATTCCTGCACGACATGAGTAACTGGCTACGGGATGGCAAGATTAAGTATCAGGAAACAGTTTTCGATGGCATCGAAAAAGCGGTGGCAGCTTTTCAGGGTTTATTCTCAGGTGTAAACGATGGCAAAATGCTGGTCAGATTGGTCGATGAATGATCGAGATATCCTGACTTTTACTATTAGCGGGCCCTGCTCTTGATTATTTTGTATCGCATACCGTTAAAATGGTTGCGAACCCGGGTTGCCAGATTCTTGCTAACCGTTCTAATCGGTCTGCACGGAACAATTGCTTCTGGCGATCCGATTGACCCGGGTATCGTGACTCTGTATCAGTTGATTGATCAACGTTTGTCTTACATGAAACAGGTCGCTGCTTATAAATGGCACCATCAATTACCTATCGAAGATCGTCAGCGCGAACAACTGGTGCTTGAATCTGCTGCCAACCAGGCGGCTGCAGGTGATCTGGATCGAAACGCCAGTCGGCTCTTTTTCCTGGCTCAGATAAACGCCGCAAAAACCATTCAACAGAACTGGTTCGAGACCTGGCAGCATGATCAATCCAATCTTCCCGGAACGAGCGCGGACCTCATCAACAGGATTCGGCCTGATCTGATCCGTCTGGGTCAACAGATAATCACGCAAATTGAACTGTTATTAAAAAGCCAGCGCCTGACAGGCAAGATTAATCAGCCTGACTTCTTCTTGCCGATGCTGAATATCGAAAAACTGGATGATGCATCAAAACGAAAATTAACTGAGACCCTGACTCAGATCACGCTTGATATTTCGATCGATCCGCCAGTACATCAGAACACGCTGGACAGGATAAAACGAACCGGCGTGTTGCGCATCGGTACAACCGGTGATTATGCCCCATTCAGCTATCGCGCAAACGGTTCGTTAACTGGAATCGATATCGAATTAGGTAAGAACCTGGCTGCACGAACAGCTGTTGACTATCAATTCGTATCAACCTCCTGGCCAACACTACTGGACGATCTGGCCGCCGACAAGTTCGATATTGCGATGAGTGGTATCTCCTGGAGTGCCCGTCGACAGAAGGCAGCTTATTTCTCCATACCCTATCACCAGGGCGGCAAAGCACCAATCAGCCGTT
>CAZNFE010000249.1:0-5193 GCA_964571945.1 uncultured Pseudomonadales bacterium | reverse complement strand
ATACGATGAAAGCATGGGGTAGCACCGCGCGAGCTTCCCCGAATCAAGACAGGATGCAGTCCGGAAAATTGGCAGCCTGGGTGAAACAACTCACTAGCCGGTTTATTCGACAAGTAGCAGACACCACTCGGATAGGATTCTTTTGAATCAGGATAATGCAGCGCCCGCCCCGGGAGGCACTCCTCTCAGTCCGCAATACAGAGAGTATAATTGCGCCTTCAGTCGTCTTCGTTTTCCAGATCTGAGTCCGAACCGGGGGGCAGCGCTTCGATTGCATCTTTGACCATGCGTACGTGTTCGGTTTCCTCATCACGAAGCTCGGTAAAGAGTTCGCGCACCGAAGGGTCTTCCACGTGCTTGAGCGCCTCGTCGTAGAACCAGAATGCTTTTTCCTCTGAAGCCAGCGCCAGTTGAAATGCCTTCAGGGGAGACATATTCCAGCGTGGTGCACCGGCGTCCGGTGCCTCGACATCGAATATATCGTTGCTGCTGACACGCAGAGGTGCGTCCCCAAACAGCTTTTGCCTGCGTTCGCTGAGTTGATGACCGTGCTTTTCTTCGTTACCTGCCATGGTATCAAAGATGGAACCGGCATCGCCCGAGGAGCGGCGTCCCATCTGTTTGGCGAAAGACATGTATCGTTCCCAGGCTTCTACTTCGATCAGAATAGCAAGATCGAGTGCATCCATAAGGTCCAGGGTGGAAAAGTCGAGACTGGCGGTCATTGTGCCTCCTGCAAGTAATAGCGGATTTCACCTTGAATTTGCTTGTTTGACAAAATACAAGGCAGGTCATGGCGGAGGTCCGGGTGGTAGGACTTCACTCGGGAGCGATCCCGGCACGGGTGCCGATTTTGCGCTTTCACGGGCCAAAAATCAAAGTAAGTTTGTCCTGCGTGTCGGATTGCAACTCTGTCTACACTCCGCCCGAATCAGCGATACCGTATCACTGTGCAGCTCGCCCGGCTGTTACATCCTCTGCATCCCCTTCATCCGGATATTTTGGCTCATACTGTCCGTAAATAAATGCACCGATGCGCTCGATGCGCTCACGTTCTTCAGATTGCAAGGGTCCTGCTTCCAGTGCTGAGATTGCCTCATTCATCTGCTCGGCATTCGCTGGACCGCAGATCACCATGTCCACTGAGGGGTGTGACAGGGTGTAGCGATAGCAATCCCGTGCACTGACCGGTTGTTCGCCGGGCGGCATCTTGCTGGCATCCAGTAAATCACCCCAGCGAGTTGCGGTGTAGGTAGCCATCAATGGACCTGCCGCCGCTCGCACGAATGGAAACACATCCTTCTCGGCACCCCGATGTACGGCATTGTATCGAAACATCAGCAGCTCGTACGGACAATTACCCTGTTCATAGGAAGCCAATAGTTCCGGCAACATCGGCCTATTGTGGCTGCTGATTGACATATAGCGCACCATACCCCGGTCACGTAGCCGCTCGAATACTTCGATGTAGCTGTCTCCAGGCACTTCGAGTCGGTTCCCCAGCAACAGGAAGTCAAAATGCTCGAGTCCGGCCTTCCTCAATGCTTCCTCGACTTCACCCTCGATGCTCTCAGGCTCATGGGAATAGGACTGCACCGTGAGGATTAACTCCTCTCTGTGCCGCCTGGCAAGGTTGACCATGGCGCGTGCGAATTCCGGCTGCCGAATAGAGCCCCAATACAGATAGTTGATGCCGCGCTCGAAAGCCTCTTCAATCACCCGTGCTGGTGCGTCAAAGGTAGATCCAATTCCGAGCCGGCTGGTCTGCATCCCGGTTCGCCCCACGTTCCTTCTTTCCAGGAAATCATTCATAACAAGCCTTGGTCTTCTTTTACAGCACAAGATATACGATTCGTCGCTTGTCCACCAGCACCGTGTCTGATGACCCACTGGGCTGGATGCCAGGAAGGCATAATACAATCGTATTGGACTGAAATCGAACTGACCCAATCGAGCAGGTTTCCAAATCAAAAGTCAAGAAAGTAAGTAATTGCCGTTGGCAGGTAATTCCCCGGTGGATTGATTCGAATCATCGATTGTAGTGGGATAGCGAATGTCTCAGCAGGAATTGAATCAGCCAGCTATTACTACTCGAATCCGAAATCAAAGGGTTACTGGTACCAGATGAATGTCCGGTAAATGGGATTCACTGCTGGCCGATCATATTTGCTACAGCAAGACATTTACTGGCTGTTTACGATGATCAGGTCAACACCACAAATGGATTACAGCAGGGAGCTGCGTTTCACTTGCCCGTTTATTGCAACTAGCTGTGTACAGGGTGATGGGTATGGATTATTTTTGCCATCCTGTCCTTCAGAAGAAGTTTACGCCTCTTTAACTGCGTGAGGGTGAGATCTCCTATCGGATGAACGCCGGTTACTGCATCGAATATCTGGTTCTTTAGTGACGCGTGTTGCTCGTAAAATTCTTTAAACTGTTTATCGCAGTTCAGCAACTCGGCCACCGCACTTTGCTCATCTTCGAACATAAAGCCTCCTTGTCATAAACCCAGGCTCAGACTAGCTTGTTGGGGCTCCGGATTCAAGACCTGTTTTATAGTTCTGGGGTCCGGATATGCGAAGCTTGAATAGCATTGATCTTTGCTAATCTCACGCGCTGCATTGGGCCCGGGGATAGCGCTGATTCGGCCGCCAGGATGTGAGCCGGCATTACAACTTTGACCAACATTGCTGATTAGTGTATTTTACGCCGCTGCTTTTTATCCTTCATGTTACCGGGAAACCAATTGTCAATTAGTGATCCTCCGTCGACTCCTCATTTAAGCATATGGGAGTTGGCATGGCCGGCAATCGTCGGTAATTTATTGTTCTCTGCGATCGGAATTATCAGCATCAAGATAGTTGGATCCATGGGTGCGAGTGCGATCGCCGCGGTAACAACCGGCAACAGATTGTTCTTTGCATTGCAAGCAGTTCTGATGGCAATTTCAGCAGGCACGACAGCGCTGGTGGCCAGATCCTGGGGTGCCGGGGATTACCAGGAAAGCGCCAGAATCACGTCAGCTTCCCTGTGGATTGGAAACGGAGTAGCCCTTGCGCTGACATTACCCAGTGTCATCTTTGCATACCAGATTGCCGGAGTTTTTGGTCTGGATGAACAGACTACCCGGCTGGCGGCCGATTTTATCCACTGGCTAAGCATTTTCAATGTCGCCTTCGCCATCAATATGGTTCTTGGGGCTGCTCTGAGAGCTGCCGGTGATACCAGGACACCTCTATGGATCGGTGCTGCAACTAACGTGATAAACGTCGCACTGGTCTATCTGCTGGTGTATGGCGGTTTTGGAATTCCGCCTATGGGTGTTTCGGGTGCAGCGCTCGCAAACGGTATCTCATTTACCGTCGGCGCCTTT
Organism: uncultured Pseudomonadales bacterium; assembly: GCA_964571945.1. Classification (GTDB taxonomy): domain Bacteria; phylum Pseudomonadota; class Gammaproteobacteria; order Pseudomonadales; family Azotimanducaceae; genus JASJXV01. The sequence goes on along the minus strand of CAZNFE010000249.1, from coordinate 1,817 downwards.
ATATTCCTCGGCATGTGGTATCGGCACAAGCTGATCATTGATGTGGGTGGTACCGGCTCATTAAATCAGATCAGGACTAAACAACTGGTTAGCATCGGTTATCCGGCGGGGATCGAGCAGGCTGTATTCCAGATCGGATTCGTAGCCTTCTTATGGATTGTTGCGCTGTTCGGAACGGCACCCTATGCCGCCTATGGTGTCGGCGTCAGTATTCTCTCTATCTCATTTGTCGTGGGCTTCGGATTCTCGATCGCGGGAGCAACCCTCGTAGGTCAGCACTTGGGTGCAAGAGATGCCAGGGGGGCGGCACGCCAGGGTTGGCGAGCCACCCGTTTGGCAATCACCAGCATGGTCCTGTTGAGCATAGTGATCGCAGGCTTTGCCACGGAAATAGCTCGATTCCTGATTGATGACGATGAAGTTGTGCGTCTTACCGTGCACTTCATCTACATTATGGCACTGGCCCAACCACTGATGGCAGTCGAGTTCACCCTGGGTGGCTGTCTGAGGGGGGCAGGAGATACCCGGTTCCCTTTGCTGACCACGTTGGTCGGATTGGTGGGTGTCAGGGTTATGCTGGCCGCAGTTTTCACGCTAGCCGGATTTAGCGTGGAATGGATTTATGGCGCACTGATTGGTGACTATATCGTCAAAGCAACCATGCTGGTGCGACGCTTCAAGTCAGGCAAATGGAAACAGATACTGCCTGAACCAGCTTCGTATCCGCTGGATAGAGCCGCTGTTGATTAACTGGAGAAATCCAGATTTCAAAGATGACATAAATCAGAGCGATGCGCTGTTCCTGTGCTGGCGCATCGCACTGGAAAGAGTCTGAGACCCGCTAACCATGTTTACCGGCTTGCCAGCCACTTGATGATAGGTGTGCTGAAGCGAACTGCATCGGTAGGTCTTCCAGGCTGGTCGCCATGGTATCGTTCCAGCGATTTAGAAACCCAAACAGGGAAATTACGCCAACTATTTCGACGATCTGCTGAGCGGTATAGTGGTCTTCAAGCGCTGCCATATGTTCAGGTTCGACTGCGTTCGGCACCATTCCGGCGTGTAGAGCAACCCTGAGTGCCGATTTCTCCGCTTCGTCAAATGAATCGTTTGTTTCAAATTCAAATGCAGCCTGAATCTTCTGATTAGAAACCCCGGCACGCTCTGCGCTGTGGGAAGTGTGTGCCTGGCAGTACCGGCACCCGGCTGCATTGCTGACCACAAATGCAATCAGTTGTTTGAGCCCCGGATCCAGTTGTCCCCCGCCCAGTACAGTTCCTGCAAATGCACCGAACCCCTGCAACAGTTCCGGCCAATGCGCCATGGTCAACATGCTGTTGGGAACGAATCCCATGGTAGCCTCAACCATCTGGAACATAGGTTCCAGAGCTGGCAGGTCCTGGCGCTGCTGCTGTGTAATGTGAGTCATTGGTTCTCTCCGAGGATTGGCCAATCCTGGCAGGGTGCTGATTGGAGCTGTTAGACTGACACATGAACGTGGGGACTGCAAATTTACTGGAGCAAGTCTTGGTTCCATGACCTGGTATTGAATCAGCGGTGTATAGCGCGGACCCCCATGATACCCGGCACCCTCCCCTCAACCAAACTACCGGGAAGAGCGGTCAGTCAGATCAGAGTGTCGCTTCAGAAAACTACAAAACGGGAACACATCATGGCCACCCAAATTAGTCCATTACACGTTCGACGCAGTATTTTGATCATGGCGAATCCGGAGCGGGTGCTGCCAGTCGTCATGCTGGTGTACTACGGAGTTGGGATATTCAACTCACGCTGAGAGCATCGATCACAGGAAGGAG
>CAZNFE010000248.1:0-5204 GCA_964571945.1 uncultured Pseudomonadales bacterium | reverse complement strand
GTCTGGGGCAGATGAAAAGGTAACAGATCGTAATATTGCCCATGGACTCCGCAGCCGGTTCAAAACATCCGGCATAATCGGGCGCGCTAGCTTTCAATGAGGAAAAATCATCCAGGCAGATCTCTTTAACGAGTGCCAGGTAGGTGTTGTCAGTTACCCGTGTGTTTTAGCCTGAATACAGAAGATACATCTTCTTCGCTAAATCCCTGTTCAATTAGTCTGGCATAATCGTCCATGGTCTGCTCGGTAATCGGCATATCGGTGATGCCCATCGCATTAGCCATCTGTTTACAGATGTTTAAATCCTTCAGATGCAGGTTCACCTTGAATCCTGGTGGATAGGAATTGTTCAGCATAAAGCTGCTGCGATTATCCAGCACCCAGTTGCTGGCAGCACCTGCCGATACGACCTGGACTACTTTTTCCATATCAAGCCCGGCTGCCTTGCCAAACGCAAGTGCTTCGGCGACCGTTTCATAAAGGCCGGCGCAGATGATCTGATTTACGGCTTTGCAGGCCTGGCCGCTTCCCGTGGGGCCGATGTGCACGATGCTTTTAGTAATTGCAGCCAGGTGACTGCGCGCCCGATCCAATATTGTTTCATCTCCGCCTACCATCATTGCAAGCGTACCATTCACGGCACCTTCCGAACCGCCGGACACAGGACAATCCAGGAAATGCGCCTTGGCTTTGTCTAACATCGAGGCTGCCTGCACGGCGGTAGCACTGCTCACAGTGGAGGTATCTGCAACGATGGCACCTGGCTTAACACGGGTAGCGACCCGTTCGATCATCTCGAGCACATCCTGGTCACGGGACACGCAGATTATGATGAGTTCGCATTCTCCGGCAAGCTGTTCCGGGGTATCACACAAGCGTGCCCGGGTTTGTTTCACCACCGCATCGGCCTTGCTGACCGTGCGATTCCATACCGCATGCAGAAGGCCCGCCTTATGAAAATTCATTGCCATGCCGGTACCCATGGCACCTAATCCAATTACACCTGTTTTCATGAATCGATCCTCAACTCGGCTGCCAGGCAACTACTCCCAGTCCAGCAGATTGCCATTTTCATCGCGGATTTCGGGTCCATTGACACGGGCACGACCATCACCAAATTTTGCGTCTCGCTCGTGGAGGGTATCGCGCAAACCCTTTTCCATAACCGATTTTCCAAACCCTCTGGCAGCCTCGGTGTTGTGTCCTCTGACATCATTCTCAGCGGCCATTCTTTGCAGTGTCCTGGCGCCCATCAGCTCAAGCCCTTGATTGATAATTCGCTTGTTGGCACTGAGCAGGTCTGGGTCGATCAGCGCCATTCGATCAGCGAGTTGTTCAACTTCCCGGGACAGCATCTCTATTGGCACAGCCTTTAGTACCAGTCCTATTTGCTGTGCTTCTGCGCCAGTGACTGAATCGCCGGTAAGAGTCAATCGTTTTGCCCACTGTGGACCCACATTGTAGAGCCACATATTGTTGGGCAGCGCGCCCAGATCTCTGGCCGGTGGAAAACCGATAGTAGCATCTGCTGCCGCAATGACCATATCACACAACAGCGCAATGTCTGTGCCACCGGCGAGGCAGTAGCCATGCACCTGAGCGATGCTGGGTTTGTGCATATCAAATAACGCCATACGATATCGCTGTGCTTTTTCAAGTTGCCAGGCATCATCGTCAATCGAGCGCCCGCCCCGGTACTTGTTATCACTGGATCGGACTCTGGAATGACCGCTGCTTGATCGGGGTCCCGAGAGATCGTATCCCGCTGAAAAGCATCGACCTTCGCCTTTTATAATGACGCAATGCACCGCTTTGTCGTCATCGGCTTCCCATAATGCCTCGTGCAGTTCGTGCAATAAGTCCAGGGAAAGTGCATTCAGCTTATCAGGTCTGTTCAGGGTGATTCTGGCTCGGCCCTTATCGACCTCGTATGTAATGTTCTCAAAATTTTCCATGTAATATGCCTCTTTCAGGTCATCCGTTACACCAGGTTAATCGATCTACCAGTGTTCTTCATAGCTCCAGAGTAATAATCCCAGAGTACCACAGGGAAGTACAACTCCGCTGCATTCTGCTATCTGATATCTGATAAGCTGAATCCATGAATGAGAATAACAATATCGTCACTACTGCTTTGCGCCATGCCCCGGCATCCATCTTCAATGCCTATGTGATCATAGCGGCATTCATGACTTACTTCAGCATGTATGCCTTTCGACGACCCTTCGCAGTAGGGACGTTCGAAGGAATCCTGAGTGTCCCGCTGATCGGCGAGGTTGATTACAAAATTGCTCTTATCATTGCCCAGGTGATGGGATACACCCTGTCGAAATTCACCGGCATCAAGGTCATTTCTGAAATCCAGCCGGGAAAACGTGCGCTGGCCATTATCGTGCTGATTACCTGGGCGGAGTTAGCTTTGGTTGGCTTTGCCATGACACCCAGCCCGGTGAATATCCTGTTCCTGTTCCTGAACGGTCTGCCACTTGGCATGATATGGGGGATGGTGTTTGGTTTTCTTGAGGGGAGACAGTCAACCGAACTGCTTGGGGCAGGGCTGAGTGCCAGTTACATCGTGGCGAGCGGGGCCGTGAAGAGCGTCGGTAGCTGGGTAATGACACTTGGGATCAGCGAATACTGGATGCCCGCGTTGACCGGTCTGCTATTCTTTCCAGCAATCCTGTTATTCGTACTGATGCTGCGCATGATACCCGGGCCCAGTCTGGAAGATCGGGTGCTGCGCATGGAGCGAAGGCCGATGGACGCCAGGGCTCGTCGGCGCTTCTTTGGAGACTACTCACCCGGATTACTGTCGCTGACAATTCTTTACATGCTGTTAACAGCCTATCGGGATTTCAGAGACAATTTCGCCAGAGAAATCTGGGATGCATTGGGGTATGGCGGGGCACCCTCTGTGTTTACACTTTCGGAACTACCGGTTGCCCTGGGTGTTCTGATCGCCCTGGCTTTCCTGATTAAAGTGAAGGACAACCGTAAAGCGTTCAATATCATGCACTATGTGATGCTGGGGGGAACGCTGCTGATCGGGCTCAGCACAGTTGGTTACCAGGCAGATCTGATAGCTCCCGCCTGGTGGATGATCCTGGTGGGGCTCGGACTGTATCTTGCCTATGTTCCCTACGGTGCCATGCTGTTCGATCGGCTCATCGCGATGGTGGGGTTCACAGGTACGGCTGGATTCATGATCTACGTGACCGATGCATTTGGCTACCTCGGTAGTGTCGGACTGCTGTTATATCGGAACTTCGGCCAGCATGACCTTAGCTGGCTCAACTTTTTCATCGGCTTTAGTTATGTCTCAGCCATCATTTGCAGCGTATTCTTTGTCTATTCGTTGTGGTATTTCAGGCGTGTTACCGCGCGATCGGATATACCGGTGGTTACATGATCAGGTATTGAATCGTCCCGGCCGGTACCTGCGATATGCTGGTTAGGTGTTACTACACTTGCCACTGATGGTAAATAGAAATCAACCTACCAGCGGGCATCAAAATCCCAGGGTACTACATCACATGTGGAGATGTACCAATCGAGCATGCGTTCCTTTAACTCCAGCAGCACCGCCTGATAGGATTTGTCGTTGATCAGATTATTCAGTTCACGAGGATCTGTCTTCAAATCGTACAGTTCATCAGATTCGTAATAGCGCTTAACATACTTGAAATCTTCGGTTCGGCACATGGCTGCCTTGGTGTGAAACGGGCCGTCATCGCGCACCTGGAATTGCTGCCGGGGGAAGTAAAGCCCTTCAGTATTCTGTAACAGATTTCCTTCTGACGCATGCGCTTCGCCGTATAACCTGCCGCCTTCACAGAATACCGCATCCCGGTGCTTAAGGTCTGGGTCGGTAAACTGGGATTTGAGGCTAATGCCGAAGTGTGAATATTCAGGACTGATACCGGCAAAGTCATACACCGTTGCACTCAAATCGGTCAACTCCACCAGGCTATCCCTGACACCCGGCGTGATAGGCTCTGTTTTTGGTGGTTTGATAATGAAAGGCACATTGGTTAGACAGTCTTCAAAGGTATTCTGGGTTTTTTCCACCAGTCCATAATCGCCGGTGAAATCACCGTGATCAGCAAGCACAAAGACGGCGCTGTTATCGTATTGGTCAGTTTCCCTTAGAGTTTCTGTTAGCATACCAAACTGGTGATCAACCCTGGCGCACATTCCATAGTAGGTTGCGCGAAGTTCTGACCAGCGTTCCTCATGCCAATCCTGGAGCCTCTGGGCAGTATGGATTCCTTTGAGAATCGATGGCTTGCCGGACCAGTCTTCCGGAGCTGGAATTCTGTCAGGTAACCTGGCACGATCTGTCTGGCTGTACCAGGGGTCCTCGACACAGTAGGGAGGGTGCGGGTAACTGATGGGCAGGTACATGCACAGGGGCTGATCTCCCGGGTAACTATTGAGAAAATCGATAGCACCCAGCACCATAATCCAATCCATATCGCAATAAACGTCTTGTTCGCCTTTATCCAGTTTACCGCGGTAAAAACTGAAAAAGCTGTCGCTGTCCGGTTCGCCTCGCCAACTCATATCACCGCCATGACTGCCTGGCTGAGGAGTCAGATTCCAGCGGGCGAAGTCCTGCCGACTGGGGCGAAAATGAACGTCTGCACAATCTTCGTATCCGAATTGACCAGGAATAAGGTCATTTTTACCGCCCCACCAGACGAAATAGCCGTTCTCCCTGAGGATTTTGAGTAAATTGGGTTCACCTTCCTGATTTCTTAACATATGGCTCATGGTTCGGTGACCACGAACATGGGGATACCATCCGGTCATAAAGCTGCAACGGCTGGGCGTGCAGACCGGGTTCTGGCAAAAGGCGTTGCAAAAAGAAACCGCGTCATTGGTTGCGAATGCGTCCAGATTAGGAGTGTGTGCAGCGGTATTACCCAGGTGGCCCATTACATCACCGCGCCACTGATCCGGGTTAAAAATGATTATGTTAGGCCTGTCCATAAGTTAATATGCCCCTGAAGACCTGCTGCCTGCGCAGGTGCCGCAATTCCACATCATACCCTCTATACGGGCGTGATAAAGAGTTGTATCCAAAATCGCAGTTTTTTATTGAAAGCGACAACCCCCGGCTTTGCCGGGGAGATTATCAGTATCCATACAAGGGTATCGTCAACCACATGTTATGCTGCGATCTGTTCGCTTTCATCGATCAT
>CAZNFE010000247.1:0-5215 GCA_964571945.1 uncultured Pseudomonadales bacterium | reverse complement strand
TTTTTGTTAAATCTATCTTGCCTGGTTTTACTACGTTCTGCATAAGGGTCTTCGTCTGTCAGTCGTTCCCAATCCAGAATCAGGTCAATATCTTCAGAAAATCGCTCAATTACTCCATAGCATTTCGAGAGACTAGTCCCGCCTTTAAATAATAGCTGTGAGGACAGCTCCTCAGTGCCAAATATTTTCTTCAACACCCAACAAACCCAAAAATCCTTTTCCACGGCGGTAACAGGCAGGTTAATTTTGTTTGAAGTCAATTCAAACAAGTCACTACGCTCCTTTGTTGTTAGTTCTGCAACCGCGTCCATCATGTATCGTCCTTAAGAATCCTTTTTATCTCCTCATACACCCACGACGTGGTGTATCGTGCATCTTTTAGGATTTTGATTCTTGCCTTTTCATCAAAGTAGTTTCGAATCAGGCGGATTTCTTCAGCTTGGAGTTTCCTTTTATCCAAGGCTTTAATAGCCTGGACCAACAACTGGCTTTCAACGTGTTTCAAGTCGAGGTCTTTTAGCCTGGCCTTTTGGAAATTTAGTTCTCTTCGTCCCAGCTGATAGACACAATTTCTACCATCACTCATGTAGACATAAGTCCCAGGCACCTGGGTAGACAGACCCAAGATATTCAATGCTGTATTGCCAGAGACTTGGATGGCCCAACCAAACTTCCGAGCTAGTGCCTGGGCAACCTTATCCATGTCTGCATCGAGTGTGATATCCAGCAGCTTGCTGAATTTTGGATAGTCATACATCCCCCGCATCACCCGACGAATCCGACCTTGTTTCGTCAGCCGACTCAGCGCCTGGTCTATGGCAGCAGCACTGCCTAAATCAAGAAAATCATTCTTGATAAACGCCCAACCCCTGCCGTATCCATAAACTCTATTTATTACTTTATTTTCAATGGATTGCATGACTTTTAAGCTAACTTTTTGTCAGATAAACCTTACTCTTTTTCTGACAAGATGCAAGGTGATAATAGTGCATGGATGTGAGCAGGTAGATTTTCAGGCATTGCGATTGATCTCTGCTGGTGAAAAACAGAGAGTTTACCTTGGTACGTGGAGAAAATCCTTTTATCCACAACGTGAAATCGGCAAGTTGAATATGACAGTCAATTCGGTTGTAATACCAATCCTCCGGCAAAGTCGGAGGTTTTCAATTTCAACAACATTCATCACCTCACTGAGATGAGAAGAATAATGAAAATAATTATCTCGCTGGTACTGATGCTGGGTCTAAGCACCAGTCTGTTCTCCGACGTCACGATCAAGCCAACCACTGCGGAGCAACTACCGCCTGCCATTGTTGGACAGGGAGGCGCCCTCCAGGGTCATGACCTGTTTTATTTCAAAGGCAACAAAAATACCCGTGGTTATCTTTCTGTACCAGCTACAGAAGAGAAAAAAGGTGCAGTCATTCTCATCCACGAATGGGATGGTCTCACTAATCGAGTTCGGGAAGTGGCCGATAATTTTGCGGCAGAAGGTTACGTGGCTCTCGCTGCTGATCTGTATGCAGGACGTACCGGTACCAATCGAGAGGAAAACATGAAACTGGTACGGGAAAGCTATGCGAATCAACCGGAAATGATTCAGAATCTCGAAGCTGCCGCCTTGTACCTGAAAAACCGGAGTGATGTAAATGGCAAGGTAGCGGCAATCGGCTGGTGCTATGGCGGAGGTGTGGCACTCTCGTATGCACTGGGTAGCAGCAACCATGAAGGTACCGCCATTTTTTATGGCAGCTTGCTGGATGATCCGGAAAAACTGAAATCCATTCATCATGAGATACTGGGTACCTTCGCTGGCCTGGATAAAAATATCACCAGAGAAAAGGTTGACAGTTTTGTGAAGGCGCTGAGGATTGCCGGCATCCCCAATGATGTGCATGTCTATGATGATGTGCAGCACGGTTTTTGGTTACACGTTGATCGAGACCCGCAGGTTAACAGTCAACCGGCACTGGATGCCTGGCACAGACTGAAAGCCTACCTGAAACGGACCCTGGAGTAGCTTTACACCTGCAAGCGGGGATAATGGCAAGGGATGCAACCCGAACATAAAAAAACCCTGGCAGCGTTTTACTTCAATTGCGGTTTTCGCGAAATCATTCCCATCTATCCGTTGTACGCTATTATGTTCGGCGAACACGGTATCTCACCTTTCGAGCTCTCGGTGCTTTTTGCCGCATGGGCAGCCACCGGGCTGGTGCTGGAGATACCTTCCGGTGCACTGGCAGATCGCTTTTCACGGAAGTGGCTGATTGTTCTCAGCGGATTCTTCAAATCTGCAGCCTTCCTGAGTTGGTTCCTCTGGCAGGAGTTTTCCGGGTACCTTGGCGGATTCGTCTTGTGGGCCATCGGCTCTTCAATCCGGTCGGGAGCCTGGGAAGCATTGTTGTTCGATTTAATGAAATTGTGGGGCGAGACCCAACGGTTCCCGGCCACGTTCGGTAAAATCAGGGCAATGGCAACTGCGGGTGTGGCTGCGGGCGAAGTATCCGGCGGCTTCCTGATCGTTTCCGGATACGATCTGGTTTTACTGGTCAGTATGACGATCCCGCTGATAGCTACGATACCTTTCATGCTATGGGTAGCCAATGTACAGGGACATGACAGGTCTACCCGGTCGACATACCTCACCGTATTAAAAACCGGATTAAGTGAGTCGGTCCACAACCGGGCCGTTTTGTATATCCTCTTGCTTTCTTCCATGGTGATTATGATATTCGCCGTTTACGACGAGTATGTGACACCCACATTGAGAGAAAAGGGATTTTCCTTGCAGTGGGTGGCATTTCTGGGTGCTCTGGTCTATCTGTCGCAATCCGCCGGTATGATGGCAGCAGGGATATTCCAACATACATCCCTTTCCCGAATTTTACTCACAATGACAGGGGCTGGTTTCATACTGATGAGCACTGCGCTGTCGAACGGTGCAATGCTGGTATTGGGCATGTGCCTTTGCTTTTGTATATTCGGACTCTGCAGTGCTCTGTTTGGTGCATCCCTGCAACATGTCATCCAATCCGAATCACGTTCCACTGTCACTTCAATTACCGCATTTGGCGAAAGCCTGGGTGGGATTCTCGGTTTTCTCGCGTTCGGCCTGGTAGCGCAGTACCACGGTATGACAGGTGCAACCGTTGCGACGGGTGGTGCCTTGATCATTCTGGCACTGTTATTCCTGGAGCTCGGTAAATTGTGGCGAATCAAACCGGGGATTGAATAACCCCTAAGGGGTCAAGTCTTGATATAATACCTTTAAAGTTTGTGCAACTTTCTTGTCATGCCGCTCATGTTCTCGCAATTTGTTGACCGTTTTTGAAATCCCGCTGATGTGCCCCATTTCAAAGTACCTGGCGATTTCTGCCAGGGGCAAACCAGAGAGATCTCTGGCAATCGTTATTGCTATCCACCGCGGTACATTCCTGCTTCCCCTGCCGCGCCTGGATTGCACAATTTCACTGCTTGCCACACCCGTCTGAACGGCAACTCTATCTACAATAGTGGCCAAATCTGGTGCCGGTGCCAGGGAGTCGGCCAATCTATGTTTGATCGGCTCATTGTTTGCATCCTCCCGCACCCGTTGAATAAAAGACTCGGTCGCCAGTATGGGCTTTACCCTGTCCTTAGCATAAAAGTCGACTAACTCTTGATCTCTGCCGAGATTGATATAGCGCTTATAGCCATCGAATTTTCGATTTTTCCCCAATAACTCATAACTAAATTCCCGCTCCAGCCAGCGAGGTGCAGATGCAGTGTTGATAAAGGCAGGGTAACTGGACCATGGGTAATCGGCCAGGTCCCGGACCAGGGGTCTAGCTTTTTCCAGCGGGTTACGATGGATATATCGGGTCAGTTGCAACAGATAAGCGTCTGCTTCCACGAGAGTTGCCTTGTAACGACCCCGAAACAACGGGCCATCTGTCTGTTTCATTACATTATAACGTTGCGTATAAACACCATTAACATGGCGCATGCACCGTGACAACTTATCTCTGGTCGTCTGCACCAGCAAGTGGTAATGATTCGGCATCAGACAATAGGCATGCACTATCAGGCCGAATTGTTGATTGGCTTCCTCAATACTTTTCAGGAATGCCTGATAGTATCGAGGACCGTGGAAAATAGCCTGCCGGTCTCTGCCACGATTCATCACATGGTAAAAGGCATTTCTGTATTCAAGGCGCAGTGGTCTGGGCATACGGCGGACTATATGCTATTAATGGTATTATATCAAGACTTGACCCCTTGCCTAATTCGTTTTGCGGTATAGGGAGGGGCGTTTAAGTACGGGATCAAGCAGTGACAGATCGCCCGATTCCACTGTATTGCCTCTTGGAAAAGGCGGGCCTTCATCCATCCCGATGGCTTTATGCACACCATCATCCTGGTAGTAACAGGCGTAGGTATTAAACAGGATCATGCCAAATACATCGGCCCTTTTTTTACTCAGTTCCTCGACCACGGAGTGTCGTTCAGAGCGCTCAAGGGTTGCAAATTTCCCGTCGAGGTCATCCAGTACCTGCATTAATGCTGGTAGGAATTCAGGTGCGTAGGTCTGGACATATGCCGCAACATCCATCTCCGCTGCACCTGGCAGACGTCCATCCTCACTGGGTGGAATAATCTCATTCAGTAATCCTGCCAGCTTTTCCCGCTGTTCATCACTGAGGGGATTGTCTGTTGTAATAACATCGCTTCCTTTACTCATGTCAGCACCCTTTAATCGAACAGATTGGCAAGATTTTTTTTCATGGTGTCAGCAATATACAAAGCCAGAGCCTGAATAGTACTGGTTGGATTCAGGCCTCCGGCAGTGACAAAAATACTCCCATCTACAATGAATAGATTCTTCACATCGTGGGATCTTCCCCATGAGTTGACTACCGAAGTGCCCGGATCATTGCCCATTCGAGCGGTTCCGAGCAAGTGCCAGCCGGCTGGACGCACGGGGCCATCTGAGATAATTTCTTTCGCGCCTGAAGCAACCAGGACTTCTTCCCCGCGAGCCAGCCCATGTGCAAGCATCGTGCGGCTGTTTTCACTCATCTTGTAACTTATCTTCGGCGCAGGAATACCATCTGAATCCACCAGGTCGGGATCGAGCGTCACCCTGTTATGTTCCTCAGGCAGGTCCTCACAGAGAATACCAATCGATGCAACATGATCGAATCGCTTTTCAAAAGCTTCATGGTGGCCCCGT
>CAZNFE010000246.1:0-5228 GCA_964571945.1 uncultured Pseudomonadales bacterium | reverse complement strand
ATTAGGACAAGAACATCTGCGGTCTCTCTCAAAGAGGACGGAAATGAAGCGTCAGATCGCATTACAACCGAGTACTCCGCGCTCGAGTTGAGTCAACTGATTGAGATGTCTAACCTTGTGTGTGACAAGCGTGGCAAGGAACATGAACTGGTTGTGTTGCGTGGGGGTGTAGTGTGAATTGCTCCCGCAAAACTCCCGCAAGGGTAAATACGGGGGTTTGCCTCTCGGTATTTTCACCTTCGGTGAAAAACCTGCCGGCCTCGATTTTTACTGCCTTTGGCAGTAAAAACGAGTTGGTGGCCAGAGGTAGAATCGAACTACCGACACGAGGATTTTCAGTCCTCTGCTCTACCGACTGAGCTATCTGGCCATGTTCGGAAAGGCGGGTATTAAACCCGCTGGAACCTGTTTAGTCAAGCCGCAGATCGAGCATTTCAGGTTCGTTGATCCGGGGGAATATAGCCCTCTGCCTGATCCACTTCATCACCGGATAAAAACTTCTCCATTTCCTGATTGAGGTACTTGCGGGCATCTTTATCCATCATATTCAGATGTTTTTCATTGATCAGCATGGTCTGGTGCTGCTGCCAGTCATCCCAGGCTTGTTGCGAGACATGGTCGAAAATCTCCTGCCCTCTGGGTCCTGGAAAAGGTGGGCTAGCAAGGCCTGGTAATTCCTGCTGGAGCTTTTTGCAAAAAACCATGCGTGTCATTGCTCACCTCTCAATTGTTTCAGGAGCCTTTTAACGGGCGTTGCCATGCCAAGTTCAAGTGGATTTTTAGGATCGTACCAAATGGTTCTGCTACTCTCTTCTATGGTATCCGGCTGGTGAGTCAATTTTACGTGAATCGGCTGAATATCCAAATGAAAATGGCTGAACGTATGCCGAAATGAAGGCATTGGTATTCCGGTCTGGAGCAGGTCGCTGGATATACCCATGGCGTGCAGCTTGCTGCATACTATTTGTTCACTTTCGGCTTCGGGAAGGCTCCACAAGCCACCCCAGACCCCCTGAGCGGGTCGCTTTTCAAGTTGTATTTCTCCGCCAGGCAATTCGAAGATCAGCATCCGGGTAGATTTCACTGGCAACTGCTGCTTCTGTTTTCGTTGTGGTAAGTCGGCTGTACGATTGTTTATATATGCCTGGCAATGGGATTGCAGCGGACAGGTGTCGCATGCAGGTTGATTTCGGGTACAGAGCGTTGCACCGAGATCCATAATTGCCTGGGTGTAATCTGCGATTCGAACGACAGGGGTATGTGCATCTGCTGTTCGCCAGAACTCCCTCAAGATATCCGCCTTACCGGGCCAGCCTTCCAGTTGGTGATACCTGGCTAACACACGCTTGACATTCCCGTCCAGAATGACTGCATGTTGGTGCATGGCAATGGCCAGGATGGCACCGGCGGTGGAACGTCCGATACCGGGTAACGAAACCAGTTCCTCCAATGAGTCTGGCCAGTCACCCTGGAAGTCCCGTACCAGGATTTTTGCAGCCGCGTGGAGGTTTCGTGCTCTGGCGTAGTAACCGAGACCGGTCCAGTGATACAGGACCTGGTCTTCACCCGCAGCGGCAAGACTGCTCAGGTCAGGGAATGATTGCATGAATCGCTGGAAGTATGGAATGACTGTATCCACCCGGGTCTGTTGCAGCATGATTTCCGAGACCCACACGCGGTAGGGTGAAATGTCCTTCTGCCACGGCAGGTCGTGTCTGCCTGAGTGATCAAACCAGGCTAGCAGATTGTGCGCGAACTCATCCATGGATCTGTATCCAACCCGCTGGCTTCGGGAAAGCTGGCAGATGATTCAGATCCGGTTGCGAGCTCAGATTCAGTGTAATGAGTACCATCAGATATCTGTTGGGTGCAATGACAACAGGGTGCATTATGCTCGACTGTGTGCCGGGGTACCAGCAGGTGCAAACAGCAAGTTGCGGTCGGCAAACGGTTCCTTTACCATCCTGTTGCCGGGTTTCGTCCGGCTTGAAGGTGTCGTAGTAAACTGGCCATCTTGATTGCTGAACCATATCTGGCGCAGTCGTCACAACTGTGTTTATCTGCTACCCTCTAATAAAAAAATGAGTTCAGGTACTTTTCTATGACGTCTATCGGCACTGCTTCCAATCCCTTGCGAGTTGCCATTATTGGTTCAGGCCCTGCTGGATTTTATACTTTTAGCAATCTTCTGAAACAGTCTGATCTGGTAGTTGAAGTCGACATGTTTGATCGCCTGCCCGCTCCCTTCGGATTGGTTCGCGCGGGCGTTGCCCCGGATCACCAGAAGTACAAGACTGTAACTCGTGTGTACGATAAGAACGCCAGATTACCTAATTTCAGGTTCTACGGCCTGGTCGAATACGGCAAGCACCTTCACCTGGATGATCTCAAGCAGCATTATCATCAGGTGGTTTTCACGACCGGTGCACAGACAGACCGCAATCTGGACATACCGGGTGAGCAATTATCCGGAAGTCACTCGGCCACTGATTTTGTCGCCTGGTACAACGGCCACCCGGATTTTGTCAATTACAAGTTCGACTTGTCCCAGGAAAAGGTAGCAGTGATTGGTCTGGGTAATGTGGCTATTGATGTTGCCCGCCTGCTCAGCAAGACACCAGATGAACTGGCCGTAACCGATATGGCAGATTATGCAATCAAGGCACTCAGTGAAAGCAATGTACGCGAGATTTATATTCTGGGCCGACGCGGACCGGCACAAGCAGCTTTTACGACACCGGAAATAAAGGAAATGGGTGAACTGGCTGATGCGGAAATCTATGTTTCCAAGAAAGACATGGCACTTGATCCGCTGAGTCTGGAGCAGGTGGAACGCTTTAAAGACAGGACAACATTGAAAAATCTGGAGCTGCTCAGATCATTCGACGATTGGAAGCAGAGTGAAAAAAGCAAGTCGGTGAAGCTTCGTTTCCTGGTATCTCCCGTGGAAATTCTGGGCGATGAAAACGGCACAGTGAATGGCATCAAACTGGTGCGAAATCGTCCGGTGCAATCAGAAGACGGTACCATAAGGGCAGAGCCAACCGACCAGTATTTCACGCTGGATGTTGGCCTGGTATTCAGATCCGTGGGCTACCGGGGTGTTGCACTGCCGGAAATTCCATTCAATGATGCCTGGGGTGCTATTCCCCATGACAAGGGGAGAGTCCTGTCCGGGATAAAGGGAGAGCCGTTGACTGGCTTATACACGGCCGGCTGGATAAAGAGAGGACCGAGTGGTGTTATCGGAACCAACAAGGTAGATGCACAGGAAACCGTTGATTGTATGCTGGAGGATTGGCAAGCAGGACAAGTCTGGCAACCGGAACAACCGGGCATTGATGCGGCCGGAGCATTGATACATGAGCGGCAACCGGACTTCATTAGCTACCGCGACTGGTCAGTCATTGATGCAGAGGAAAAAGCCAGAGGCGAAAAAGCAAATCGGCCACGTGTGAAATTTACATCTGTAAAGGAAATGCTGGCGTTTTTAGGCCGATAGATTCCCCGCATGCTCGTTGGCTTCCGGTATCCGGTCAGGGATTCAGTAGTGAATCAAGCAATTGTTCCAGAGTCGGTGGCGGCTCAGCATCCTTGTATTTGGCCAACCGGGAAAAGACTTCTGCTGCGCCCACGTGGAAATCACCCGGTAAGCCTGCAGCAGCAAACGTCTCCGATATCTCTTGCATCTCACCGGCAAACCGCCAGGCCTTGGCGCTATTCAACTGCGCCCCCCTGCAAGCCTGTTGGGTAAGTTTTTCACCCCACTGGCGTTCCAGTTCTGATCGAACTCCTTCCCGTTCTGCTACAGCGAGTATGGCGGTTAAGAGTGCCGAAGAACCTTTTGTATAGGCAGCAAATGACATTTTCAATGCCGAAGCTGCACCGATTTCATCCGAGATGGTGATTGCTTCCAGTGGGCTGTCGTTGAAATAGCTGCGAACCTGATCAGCCTGCTGTCCAGAGAGATACAAACGGGTGCCGCAACCGATCTCCCAGGCCGGACCACCGATGATTCCACCATCGACAAATTCGGCGCCATTGCGAAAAAGGACTTCACCAATTGTGCGAGCACGTGCCGGGGAAACAGCATTGGCATCGACATATAGTCCTCGGAATCCCAGATCTGCCACCTGTTGTGCTATGTTCTCAGCTGCAGATGGAGGACAAACGCTCAGGATAACTTCGCTTGCAGCCACCAGCGCCGACAGGTCACCTAAGTCAGAAAGCCCAGCTTTACTGGCTCTCTGGATGGTCGCGTCGCTTCGGCCTGCTGACGCCCAGAGTACAGATGTAGCAGATGACACCGCTGCCGCACCGACCGATGCGCCCATCGCGCCCGGATGATGAAGTCCAATGTTTGTCATATTTTTTGCCTGAACTGATTAACAAAAGTCAGGTGGGTAAATAATGTCGAAATGACCCGCCAGGAGTTATAATAGACGCTTTCGGAGTTGATATGAATGTCTGACTGGTGCAGACTCTCTTCCCCTGGTGAGGCTGGCTGTAACGGGCAATAATGGAAACAAGCTTAAAAACAACAAGGAGACAATATGTCTATACAAGTAGGTGATCGAATTCCTGCAGCAACGATGAAGGTCATGGGTGCAAATGGTCCCCAGGATCTCACCACAAACGAGTTGTTTTCCGGTAAGAAGGTGGTGCTTTTCGCGGTACCCGGTGCATTCACACCTACCTGCTCAGCGGCACATTTGCCCAGTTTTGTGGTCAATGCAGATGCAATCAAGGCAAAGGGTGTCGATTCAATTGTGTGTCTCGCGGTGAATGATGCCTTTGTGATGGACGCCTGGGGTAAAGCGCAGAATGCAGAAGAATTGATTATGGCTGCAGACGGCAATGGTGACTTCACCGAGGCTGTTGGGCTTGAGCTGGATGGGAGTGGTTTTGGTCTGGGGCAGCGTTCCCAGCGTTATGCGATGATTGTCGATGACGGAGTGGTAACGACCCTCAATGTGGATGCAGGTGGTGGATACGAAGTCAGTAGTGCAGAAGCGATCCTCGAAGCCTTGTAACACCTGGAGACAATCCGGAAATCTCAGCTATGCGTGAAATTCTCGATTTGAAATAGTCGGGGGATCGGTTAGCAAACTTACAATCTAATTCGCTTGCATCGATTGGCGGCCCCATTGAGGGGCCACCAATCGAAACACAGACGGCTTGCCGGACGACTCGTATTTGCTATGACGTCGATATTCGCGCGTTCGGCT
>CAZNFE010000245.1:0-5237 GCA_964571945.1 uncultured Pseudomonadales bacterium | reverse complement strand
GACACTGGAGATCTCCTGATCGACGATCGCAGCGAGTGACGTGCGGATTCTCATGTCCCCGACAACACCGCTGATCATCTCAACCGGAACATCGCCGTTGGCTTCTGGCGCGCTGGGTGGTTCACTGGGCATAGTGCGCTCAGGCTTTCTCCGCATTTCCCTGGGTTTTTGCGATTTATCAAGGGATACGATCTCGACAGAAAACCCGATCTCTTCAGTTTCAATTGGCTTGGGCACATTCGCAATTAGCCGTTGCATAACATAGATACAAACGAATGTGACGATCAACGAGCACAGCATCGGGAGCAGGAGCCGTTGACTGATAAATCGTGCTGAACAAAATTTGCTACGGGTGGACAACATGCCACCATTATCCACAAAAACAAGGCTCTATTGTACTTTCCTGGCAAATTTAACTAACCTGAATGCTGAAGTCTTGCGCCATCAATCGACTGTGGCAGGGGTATGAATTTTGAGTCAAAGTCTCACACATCGCGAAAGAATCAATTTGGGCCTCGCCGGACAGGATACAGATCATATACCTATCGCAATGGTTTGTTCCGGATTTGCGATTACAGTCGCCAGGCAATTTAACGATCTGCTGCAACAGTATCACAGCACAAATATCAGAGACTATCTGAACAGGACGCTCGATATTAAAAATATATGGCCGCCGTATATCGGACCTGCCCTCCCCCATGGCGTGGATTTCTGGGGTGTTAAACGTAAGAAAATGTATTATTCGGAAGGAAATGATACTGATTATTACCTGGAAATTGATGGCCCGGTTCTCGAACATGCCTCTCTGGAAGAGATCCTGGCGCATCCCTGGCCGACCACGGATTGGTTTGATTACGCCGCGATACCAGACATCATCAAGGACCTTCAGGTAGGAGGTCCTTACAGCCTGCTTGCATCCAATGGTAATATATTTGAATCATCCTGGTTTCTGAGAGGCTTCGAGCAGATCTTTCTGGATATGGCACTGCAACCCGAAGTTGCCCACACGATCTTCACCAAAGTGACGGATTTCTTCATTGCCCATTTCACCCGGTTGCTGGAGGCGGCTGGCGGTGAAATTGACCTGGTTTTCACCGCAGACGATGTGGCAGGTCAGGAGGGGATGCTCATGTCGCCGGAGATGTGGGAAGAACAGATCAAACCATTCCACGCCAGGCTCAATCAAGCTATTCACAATTTTGGTGCCCGCGTCATTTACCACTCCTGTGGCTCGGTGATGCCAGTCGTGCCGGGGTTTATTGATATGGGTGTTGATATTCTCAATCCACTGCAATTCACAGCAGAGAATATGAATCCAAAATCCATGAAAGAGCTACACGGAGGGCAAATCGCATTCGAAGGCGGGGTTAGTGTTCAGAGAACGCTCCTTGGCACACAGGAAGAAGTACGTGAGGAGGTTGAAGAATTGGTGCATATACTGGGAAATGGTGGCGGTTACATCCTGGGACCAACCCACATCATCCAGCTTGGTACACCACCCGAGAATATACTGACCATGTTTGATACGGCTTTGAATATGCGTTAACGGCTCGCAATACGCGAAGTCAATCAGCCTGGTTGCTGTCCTCTGTGAGATGGCTCGCACGTGGTTATGTGAGTCTCGAACAGTCGGTTGGCGCATTGTCCACTCAGATTCCGGATCTAAAACCGCTTTCCGGTACTGCCTCATTCAGACGAGAACCAGCTGGCTCCGCCCAGGCAAGTTTCCAGGTCTGTTCCACCTGGTAGTATACGAGTGTATTTTGCTGCAAACCGCTCGATATCGAGTTACGAATTTTACCTGGAGAGTAATGCATGATTTGTTCTGCCTGACCTACGATCTGATCAACTATTTCTTTCTGTGTCTCTGTTCGCACCAGATCTTGATTGTTATCTGAAGCCCGCTTCGATGCCGGACCTGAAGACCCTGGCATTGCCGACGTGATCGAGTCTGATATCAAGCCGTGCATCATGATTCGGTAAAAGATATCCATGCGTTCCAATTTAGCCAGATTTTGTTGTTCCTCTTCACTGGCTGTACCCGATGCCAGACGCTCCTGAATCGCAGCGATCTGTTCGTACGCAATCGATTCCAACCGTTTGGGACCGCGCTCCAGTTCTTCCGCGTTGACGTGAGTCGTTTCAACGATCGCTGAATTGGCAGTGTACTGAGACCAGTCATTGGTCAATATCTTCAAGCCGTATTGCTCTGCCTGATCTCTCACCGCCGTGCCAGGAAATGGTGCCAGCAGATGAATGCCATAGGTGGTGCCCATCGCATTTATCTGTTCACCAAATTCAACAGTTTCCTGAACAGTCGCCGGAGTCTCACCTGGCAGGCCATAAATGAATGAGGCTTGTGCTGACATACCCTCCGCTCTGCACATTTCTGCAGCATTTATCATCTGTTTCCGATTGATCCGCTTTTGTACAGTCTTCAGTATGTCCTCATTGGCGGATTCAAATCCGAAACTGAGTTGAATGCAGCCTGCCTGCTTCAACTTCGCTAACAGAGGACGGTTAATCGTATTGGCTCTGGAAAAAGCTGTCCATTTTACATCCAGTTTTCTGCTGATAATCTCTTCACAAACCGCAAAACAATGAGACTTCTTTGCGGTGAACAAATCATCCGCAATATTGATCTGGTAAAAACCCAATGAGTGAAGATATTCCATCTCGTCCACCACAGAAACCGGATCCCGATATCGCACTTTGGCTCCGGACATCTTCCGGCCAACACAAAATATACACTGAAACGGACACCCTCTGCTGGTGATCATGGAAATAGCCAATCCCAATGCCCGGTATTTGCCCAGGGGTAGTAAGTGCCTTGCAGGCAGCGGTAGTTCTTTAACATCGAAACCTGGTGGGCGGTTATCGGTGATGAGAACCTCACCATTTTTGCGCAGCGCCAGCCCGGCAACTGAGCTGAGATCAGTGCCTGAATTAAATTGGCTAACCAGCTCAGTTACGGTTGCTTCACCTTCCCCCAATACGCAGACATCCAATTCCGGATATTCTGACAATGTTTCGGGTGCATAAAACGACACATGAGGGCCACCCATCAGAGTGGTCACAGAGGGAGCCAGTGCTTTGATTTCCCGCAAAACTGACATGGCAGCGTCAAAGGTCATCGTCACGCAGGTGGCACCGGCAATGTCGGGCTGAAACGCTGTTAACAAGTCTTTCAGCCCCTCTTTACTGTATGGCTCGACAACCAGATCAAGAATCTTTACGGTGGCCCCGGCCTGTTCGAACGCAGATGCGACATAAGCAAGCCCCAATGGTGGTGAAGGCATCTCTGTCAGTGGGTAAAAAGGATTGATCAGTAATACTCGCATTCAGTTACCTGTTCCGGGTCCGCTGTTCCTGTTGTTTTACCAGATCGACTGCTTTTTCGCCAATCATGATGACGGGTGCAATTGGTTTACCGGGTGTAATCCCCGTTGCCGGTACGGCTGCCAGTTTCTGAAATCCCGACGCCAAAGTTGCTCTGAATATAAATAGTTTATATAGTCCATAGATTGCCATTTTGTTCGTCTCAAGGAGGTTTCACATGGATCTAACTTACGGAAGCGAGTATGAAGCTTTCCGGTCCGAGGTTCGGTCATTCTTAAAGAAACACAAGGACACACCCACCACGGGTCCATTGCGTTCAGAGAATGTCCTGAACTGGCAAAGGATACTGATCGAGAACGGCTATGCCGCTCGTACCATTCCAAAGGAATATGGCGGTTACGGAGCAGAACCCGATATCCTGAAGTCGCGGATTATCGCGGAAGAATTCGCCAATGCCCAGGCAAATCCAGGTGCCGGTGGTCAGGGGATCTCAATGTTAGTGCCTACCTTGCTGGAATTGGGAACCGAAGCGCAGAAAAAACAGTTCATCGGGCCCACCCTTCGCGGTGAAATGATCTGGTGCCAGGGTTATTCTGAACCGGGTGCAGGAAGTGACCTGGCCAGCCTGAAAACCAGTGCTGTATTGGATGGTGATGAATGGGTCATTAACGGACAAAAGATCTGGACCAGTACCGCACACCTGGCC
This sequence comes from uncultured Pseudomonadales bacterium, assembly GCA_964571945.1. Classification (GTDB taxonomy): domain Bacteria; phylum Pseudomonadota; class Gammaproteobacteria; order Pseudomonadales; family Azotimanducaceae; genus JASJXV01. Next base: position 1,192 of record CAZNFE010000245.1, on the reverse strand, counting down.
GACTGGATTTTTTGCCTGGTCAGAACAGAACCTGAAGCACCTAAACATCAGGGCATATCATTCCTGTTATTCAAAATGGATACCCCTGGGATAGAAGTCAGACCGCTGGTCGACATGACCATGAATGCCAACTTCAATGAAACATTTTTTACCGATGTGCGAGTGCCCAAGGACCAGATAGTCGGTCAACGTGGACAGGGATGGGCGGTAGCCAACTCCATTCTGGGGTTTGAAAGGGGTTCTCTTTCCAGCCCGGATGCAATGCTGACGCGCTTGCATGCGCTGATTGATTTGATGAAAAGCGAGACGATCAACGGACAATCGTTGCTTGAATTCCCCAGCTATCGGGATCGTCTAATGCAGATCCAGGCCCGGGTAATGGCTATGCGTTTTAACGAGATGCGCATCTTCTCCTCCAGAATAAACAAGAATCAGGATACCAGATTAGCTTCGATGATTGTGAAACTGCAGGGCACAGAACTCCGCCATGAACTGGAGGCACTCGCTATCGATGCGATGGGTGAATTGGGAATTGCTATTGGAGACAAGCCTTACCTCCGCGATAAGGGCTTATGGCAGTACCACTACATGTATTTCCTTGGTCTGATAATCGGTGGCGGCACCAATCAGATTCAGAAGAACATCATCAGCGAACGGGGGCTGGGTCTTCCGCGTGAACCAAAAGTCGAGATTAAGGCATAGGTATCAGTTATGGAATTTGGATTATCAGAAGAGCAATTATTACTCCAGGACAGTGTCAATCGTTTCCTGAAAGATCAGGTGCCTTTGGACAAAGTACGGCAGTTTGCCGGAGAGAATGAAGGCGGCAAGGAAATCTGGCAGGGACTGATCGATCTGGGGATCCCCGGTCTCATCATCCCGGAAGCATTGGGTGGCATCAATCTTGGCAAACTGGATGCAGTCGTTATTGCCGAATGCCTGGGCTATCACGTCACCCCGGCGCCATTTCTCGGCACCGTGGTGATGACTCCGGTCGCTTTACTTGAGACCGGGAAACGCGAAGATGTGTTAAGAGCAATCGCTGCAGGCGAAAGCACAGTCGGGGTTGCATTCAGCGAATCCATAGGCGCCAGGGCGGATGCGGGAATCGAGGTTGATGGATCAAAACTGCATGGCCAGGCACTCTTCGGGCTTGATTACCTGGCCGACTATGGGCTGGTTGCCACCAATG
>CAZNFE010000244.1:0-5240 GCA_964571945.1 uncultured Pseudomonadales bacterium | reverse complement strand
GAACCAGTAATGTAAAATGTTCTATAACAACAACCACTGATGGTACAAAGCCCAGCACTCCATCCGCCTCCTTCCCGATCACCTCGAACGCCGTCAGATCGAGCAATGAGTTGAGCGGGGTTTCATCGAAGGATATATACACAGGAAGCTGGTAGTAATCGTTACTCACTGATTGCACTTTGAATCCTCTGCCACCCTGGGAGGTGTCGCCATAAGTAATCGTCACCGTATCACCAGCAGTCAGTTGTCCCGCGACAACCTGAAAGGCAAGATTCGGTGCCGGTGCACGGAAACCGCCGTGCTGGCCGCGCTTTAGAACCCTTGTGGGTTTGAATTTAACCGTCGGGTTAGAGCTTTTAATCGAGACATAATTGGCGCCGCCTGGCTCATCAACCTGATAGACGCCCTGATCGGCCATGAAGTGCTGAGCCACCATCAGGTAACCGCCAGATTCCAGATTACGGCTCCCAACAGTCCATATTTGCCGGATAGTCTGATAGCTACCCGCTGGAAACGGACCTTTTCGGTCAGTGCTGAGTGAGCCAAACACATCCGGGTCGTTCTCCCTCAGATCCAGTTCCCGGACATAATCGTCGAATTGAGCAAGTATGAATCGAACCTGTTGCCGTCGAGCGAAAGCCGCGTCAACGAGATTCTGATCCTTGCTCCCGTCGGGGTGAACCAGCAGATTGTATCCGGACAGAAATCGCTTGATCTGTGTAATTACCAGAGTCAGGTTAGGTGCGAATTTCATTCCCTTGTCTCTGATCGCCATGCGGTTGGCCCACTGCCACAGCACATCCACTCGCTCGCCAATATTACTGGCATTGCTGGGTGCCTGTTCGACGTCGGAGCGCAGTTTTTGTACTTTCGCACGCAATTCAGGCGACAGGTAATCACCGGCAGTGATTTTTATATCCTGTCGATCGTTTATCACCGGCTCGGATTCAGAAGCTTGATTGCAGGCTCCCAACGCAAGCAGTATCAACAACCCTGCTAATAGACGACCCGGATACCAGCGTCCCAATAGATATTTATCATCGGTATACATAAATTTCCCGCCTTCCCATTCGATCAATTCAGAGACAGTTTACCCATTTATTCGCTATCGGGAATGAGTAAAATGACAAGCCCCCCTTTCGGTACCACTGCCAATCCATGTCTTCACAGATTGGTCGAAGCCACGGGCGGGTGAGTCGCTTCTAAGTAACAGAACTCTAAACGCATGATTTATATAGATATTTATTGTACGACACATTCCCGTAATTGTTGCCTTACTCAGTCCCTGTGTTTCTCCGCAGCGCCGAAATTATTTATCGGCACCCGTTTTTGCTATCCTCTCGGAAATTACAACCGGGAAAGCAAGATTTGTGAGCATTGTCGCACTGGACGCTACCAGCATCGAACTACAGGTGATACAGCACTACGATGCGGTACAAAAGCATATCGCTGCCTCGCTGGTTATTAGAAACCGTGGTTCCTCGGCACTCGGGCAACAGGGTTGGCGCCTGTATTTCAGTATGGGCCTGACGCTTACCAGCGAAGAAACCCGGGCCAGAGTTCAGATAATCGATGGTCGCTACGGCTATCTGGAGCCAACTTCCGAGTGGCCTGATCTGGCTGAAAACGAACGGCTGCAACTGGGCATCGAGACCTGGTTATTTGCCGGTATGAAACTCGGGGCGAGACAGGGTTTCCACCTGGTGCAGATTCTGCCGAATGACCAGGAGCAATTACTCGGCAGTCCAAAAATCCTGGCACCGGTAATTGATGCGCTTCCCAGGGTAGCGAATAAATGGATCCGGGATACTTCCCCCAGCTGTGACGTCTCTCCCCAGACACCACGGCATGTTTACGAAAAAAATCGGTTGGCTTCGACACATGCTTCTCAATTCACTGCAATTCCCTCGGTCAAGGAAACGCACCAGGGGAACGGGCAACTCGATCCAGCCATTGGTTTTAACATCCTCGCGGATGCAAATCTGTCCCCCGAATACCGACATCTCTCTGAACTGCTCCGGGGATATGACATCGCATCAACAAAAGGGATCGATATCCGGTTATCGCTCAACGAGAACCTGGAAGCGGAGAGTTATCACCTGCTGATCGATCAGCAGGGTATCCGCATCACCGGGGGCGACACTGCAGGTGTATTTTACGGCATTCAAACTTTGCGCCAGTTAACTGCTGAAGGTGCCCTGCCCTATCTGTCGATGGCAGATACTCCGGACTGGCAACACCGGGGTCTGTTCCTTGATATTGCCCGTCATTTTCAGGAAGCGGATGAGATTATAACAATCATCCAAACGATGGCGGCTTACAAGATGAACCGGTTGCATCTCGGCATTTCCAATGATGAAGGCTGGCGACTGGAGATTCCATCTGTTCCGGAACTGACAACCATCGGCAGCCGGCGAGAGTTTCACGCAGTGAGCGATGCGGGAGTCGTTCGGGCGCTGCATCCGGCATGGGGTGATGACCATCAACTAAATGAGGGTTTTCTGTCCCGACAGGATATGATACGCATTCTTACGGCAGCCGTTGACAACCATGTAGAAGTCGTACTGGAAATGAATTTGCCAGGACATGCCAACGCCATTATCAGGTCGCTTGAGAATTCCAGCGAGTTTCAGGTGGTGGACCCTGATGACAGATCAGTGCACCGTTCAGCCCAGGGTTTTCGTCACAACGTCGTCAACATCTGTATGGATTCCACTTATGTTTTCGTAGCAAGCGTATTGAGTGACATCAATGAAATCTATCGCGCGGCAGGTGTGGAACTGCGCAGCATTCACTTAGGCGGCGATGAAACGCCGGCGGGAGCCTGGCTTGATTCACCCATCGTTCACGCTTGTCAGGAGGTATGGGATCCTGACTGGGTTATGAGTGATGAGCAGGACCAAAAAAAAGCTCGCGCAGCTTTAATGGAACACTACTATCGAAAAATCACCGCCACAGTGGAACGCATCATACCCGGAGTAACCATCGGTTTCTGGCATGAGATGGCGCCTTATGCAGGATCTGAGCGCAACAACAACGAACGATACTTCAACGCATGGACCACTGAACAGGGCCAGGAATCAGTCGCGAACAATATTATCGCCAACAATCAGTATATGGTGATCAGTAACGCCAGCTTTCTCTATCTGGATATGCCATACGGTATGCATCCGGATGAGCCGGGCCTGCCCTGGGCGTCCTATATTGATACGCAGCTCATCTATCATTTTGATGCGCTGGGGAAAATGCCTCAAAGCTTAAATAAACAGAATAAAATCAAAGGCTTACAGGCTCAATTGTGGAGTGAAACCGTCTATGATGCGGAAGCGGCAGAGTATTATCTGTTTCCGCGCTTGCTGGCCGTCGCCGAAAGAGCGTGGAACAGCCAACCCCAGCCTTCCCATTGGAGTGCATTCGTAAATGCGATTGGCAAACGAGAACTCAAGCACCTGGAAACATCGGGGATACGATTCAGAATTCCGCCACCCGGAGCAATCTATGAACAGGGTATATTACGCGCGAATGTACTATTTCCTGAGCTTATAATCCGTATCACAACCGATGGCAGCGAGCCTCAACCCGAAAGCACGATCTATAGCGGCCCCATGACACTTGCTCTGCCAGACAACGGTGAGATAAAACTAAAAGCCTTCACCAGCAATGGCCGCGGCAGCAGGACGGTAAGCCTTTCAACCTAGGCAATACTTTATTCCGATGCCAGCCGTTTCAACTGGTGTGCTGAAAATGCCAGGCTAACGGCAATGCCGGTCAACAGATACAACCCCGTATCAAACCCATCGCTGATGTCGTACAGGAACCCAAGGGACAGAGGACCTAACACACCGCCCACTTCCGCAGCCGAAAAAAACAGGCCACTGGCAATGCCGGCGTAACGATTTCCAATACCCGGCAATTCAACCAGGGCAAGCACCAATACGGTCATCAAAGCCGAACGGGCAATACCCAGCAGCACCAATCCGGTCAACAAAGGCACACCGGAATGAAAGTGCAATAACATACTCGCGACTGCAGCACACAGGCTTAAACCGATCAGGATGTTAAATCGCCGGGCCGGTGTCGCCAGACGCGGTATCAGCAATGACCCGGCAATGGCAACAACGGTTGGAATCGCCGCCCAATAACCAGCACCAGTAAAATCCATGCCACCTGCCCGTAACAACTCGGGTAACCAGTTATTCAGGCCATGATTAAACAGAAAAACACCGATGCTCATTACCAGCACCAGTCGTACCGAAGGCTGGTGCAGCAACTGTTTCAGAACCTGGCCGTGGAGCACCGTTGAGCTTGCCTGTAAATCGCTCTCAGACGTCAACGCGATGGGGCGAGAAGCAATCATAAACCAGGCCAGACTCACCAACAGGCTGATGATCGCCCACATAATGAAGACGCCGCGCCAGGATTGATCAAGAACCGGTAACAGCACCGAGTGGGTCATGGTAAGCGAGACAATCCCGCCAACAGCTGGACCCGTCATATAGATACCCATTGCCAGGCCGCGAGACTGACCGAAAAACCAACCGGCAATTACTTTCGGGGCACCAGCAGAGACGATCGGACCACCCAGGCCAAACAACATGACTGCAAGCAGCATCTGCAAATAATTATCGGCCATCCCCCTGGCCAGTGCTGAACAGGCAATCAGTACGCCTCCAATCACCATCGCCCGGCGCGCTCCCAACCTATCTAACAAGATACCACAGGGGACCGCGGAAGCAATGTACACCAGTTGCCAGGCCCCCATGATACTGCCCATGGCTACATGGCTTAAACCAATATCTGATTCGATCAGTCCGGCCAGTGGAGCAAGGCTGGATGCAACCAGACCAAAAGCCCAGTAGAGCAGCCAGACCCCGGCCAGCATCAACCAGCGATAACGATGCGGTGCTTCAGTTCCCTGATCGATTGTGAAGCTTGCTGATTCTCTCATTGATTGCATGGGTCGTCAGAGGGCTTTACACACAGCGGCACTGCTAAAAATGTACAGCTTTGCTTATCCCAGTTGCGGTCTGATCAGATACTTTTCGCCGGTCGCCTGTTTGCTATACACACGAATGGCATCCATTTGTAGTGCTCCAGCGAGAGACACTTCATTCGTATAGGAACTGGCAAAGGTAGTTTTGATTTCTGCAGCAACCCGCGCTCTTAGTTTCTGTCCCGCTTCCAGTCCGATTTTTTGCAAAAACGGTGTAAGCAGAAATCCGCCAATACCCCAGGACGTG
>CAZNFE010000243.1:0-5255 GCA_964571945.1 uncultured Pseudomonadales bacterium | reverse complement strand
AAGGTAATGCCCCCGGTAACAAATCGTGCACAGCTTCCTGCACTACCCGCTTGCGACTGGCCTTCGAATGAATTTCTGATACCAACAAACCGTGCTACAAATTCTGACCTGGGATAGCGGAACACATCTGCGGGCTTGCCGATCTGAGTGACCGTGCCCTTCTCCATGATCGCAATTCGCGATGCCAGCGCCATGGCCTCCTTGTATTCATGGGTTACATGAATAACCGAATGTCCTGCGCGATGTAACGATCGCAGCAGTGACTGCAGATCGGATCGGGACTGAGTGTCCAGTGAAGACAAGGGCTCATCCAACAACAGACACCGTGGTTTGGTCGCCAGAGTTCGCGCCAGAGCAACTCGTTGCGATTCGCCCCCCGACAGTGTTGCCGGGTATCGAGTCAGGAGACTGCTGACATTGACACTGTCCGCCAGTTCCCCGACGCGATCAGCCAATGCAGGCGAGCGCAGCTTTTCGGGTTTTAGACCGAAAGCAATATTCTGCTCTACTGTCATGTGCGGGAACAATGCCTGATCCTGATATACCAGCCCCATACGCCTGTGCTGAATAGGTTCATGGGTTATATCCTGATCATCCAGCCGGATGCTGCCGTGATCCGGTTTGGTAAGACCTGCCAGCAATTCCAATAACACCGTTTTACCCACACCTGATGCACCGAGTAAGACGAAGTATTCGCCTTCCTCCACATCGAAACTGACATCATGCAGGGTAAAATTCTGCAGGCTGATACCCAGATTTCTAACGTACAGCATCTTTCTGTTCCCGTGCCAGTAATCTAATCACGAGGAAGAAGATCAGGCAAACAGCAATGAATACCACGGAGATAGGTCGAGCGGACTGCAATCCGAACGCACCAAACCGCTCGTAAATCAAAACCGGTGTAACGATTGGATGATAGGCAACCACTACCACTGCACCGAACTCACTCAACCCACGAGCCCACATGAGGACAAATCCCGACAGAATCGCTCGCTTCGCTAACGGTACGGATACAGCAAAGAAAACCCGAGTCGGTGAAGCTCCCAGACTGAGCGCAGCTTTTTCAAGTCGATCAGGAACCGCCGCGAACCCGTCTCTGGCTGCGTTGATGAGAAAAGGGATACTCACAAATGCCATCGCCACCATAATTCCAGCGGCTCCACCGACAAAATGAAATCCCATATATTCGGCCGCACTGCCCAGCGGTGTATCCCTGGAGATGATACCCAGAATAGCGATACCGGCAGCCGAATGAGGAATCACGATGGGAACATCGACCAGGGCATTTACGAGTCGTTTAAAGGGGAAACTATGCCGGGCCAGGAGATAGGCAAAGGGAACAGATATGATTCCCAGAATGAGTGTGGCTGCCATTGAAGTCCAGAGGGTCAGCCATATACTATCGCGCACTTCCCGCTCCACCGCGGTTGCTGTCAGTTCAGAAAAAGAGGTCTGTAACACCATTCCTGCCAAAGGTGCGATGATAAAAAGTAACACCAAACCACCGAGAAAGGTAAAGAGGAGATACAGTGGTTCGATCCGGAGCCTGGTGGATTGGAGCGCGTGACTCATGGTTTTCTGGCGAACCTCTTCAATGACTGGGGAATCTCTTTATAGGTAGTTGAAAGAGTGGGCACCAGCGAAGGTTGTCCGTTTCTTTCCATGATAGTCATTCCCCTGTCCTGATCAAGCAGGAAAGAAACGAATGCCTCTGCCGCTGCCGGGTTTGGTGCATTTGTTGGTATTGTTACCCCATACACCATAGGAGCTCCCGGCTTTTGAACTACGGAACCCGGAGTTTTTCCCGTGATATTTACGGTCGCTCTTTTATACAGGTCAGTCATTTCTGCATTCTTGAGATTGATCTCGTCAGGCAGTGTCACCCACTTCAAACCATGCTGCCTGGCTACTGATCGATAAATAAAGAAATAGTCGATCTCTCCGGCCTCCAGCAACGCTAAAAGATCCGTCTCTTTAGGACGGATATGCCTTTGGTCCTTGGCCAGCAACCGATTGGCGAGACCCGTCTCTGCATAGTAATTTTCGGCAAGTTTTGCAGTCAGCACGGTGCGATATCCACAAGGGTCTGCATTGGGATCCGAACGCCCATACGCGATGTTCTTGTCAAGCAGGATATGCTGCCAGTTATCGCTGTTGATATCCGCGGCACGACGTGAGGCATCCGTGTATGCGATCACCATTTCGTTGGCGGCAAAGCGAATATTCCAGCTGGCATAGTCGGGAATCAGCAGGGTATCTATTACCGTGTAATCCGCCGATCCGAATACATCTGCGTGACGATGCAAATCGGAGATCTTTCGCGCAGACGCCCGGCTCCCGGCTGCTTCAAGAAGCACATGCACTTTCGGGTACTCCTTTTCAAACGCCGCAGCGAGTTCCCGGAAAGGTACTGCAAGACTTCCGGCATGAAAAACCATCAGTTCACCGCTAATCTCCGATGGCATAGCGGAAGCATGTCCGGGAGCACACATCAGGATCATCACTAAACAAACGACCAGGGACCGGAATGGATATAGGTTGCTATGCGGAAAAAAAAGTCCCATGAAAAATCCTGTTCTGTTTTACGGCGCCAGGTTTGGTGCACACGCCCGGCCGCCAGTCACTGTTCCAGTGTTTGCATATCTCAGTACAAATTAGAAAGTGGTGTTGATTGAGGCACCCATGTGAGCCTGAATTCTAGCGTAGAATCAGGCTGAAAAGAAAGCACATCAAACCCCGCAGTTCGGACGTCTTGCCCTGTTCAAATAGGTCTGGCACTGGACGCTGATTAACGCTATAGTTTAAGTCTGTATGCCTCGGACAAAGGTCACATGCCGGGTGCTGTGAAACTTACCATCTGCGTATTGTTTTCAGTTGTGCATCACCAGACTTGAATCGGGTGCTGTTATCAGTACATTTGTCCTGTGATCCGAATTTATATTAACCAGACTCTGCGAAAGCGGGGTATCAAAGAACCCGTGGAGGGTAACAATGCACATCTTGCGAATTGATATGAGCAATTTGACATCGAGTTTTGAGGATCTACCCGAAGAGTGGAAGATACTGGGCGGACGCGGCTTGTCCGCCAAGATTCTAACCGCAGAAGTACCCCCGAGAACTGACCCGTTCAGTGCTGAAGCCCGGCTGGTGTTTGCCAATGGCCCATTGGCCGGCACCATGGCGCCCTCCTTCGGACGCATGTCGGTCGGTGCAAAGAGTCCGCTAACCATGGGAATCAAGGAAGCCAATGTAGGTGGTTCGTTGTCCCAGAAACTCGACAAGCTCGGAATTCGAGCTATCGTCGTTCAAGGCGCTCCCGCCAATGACAAACTCCATCTGGTTAAAATCACCAAGGACGGTGTAACCTTTGAAGATGCATCTGAACTTCGCGGCATGGGAACCTATACACTGGTACCTCTGCTACAGGAAAAGCATGGCAAGAAAGTCGGCATTATGAGCATTGGTGTAGTGGGAGAACGAAAAGAAAAATCCGCCAGTGTAGCTTTGACTGACAAAGATGGTCACCCCTCGCGTCATGCAGCTCGCGGCGGTTTGGGAGCAGTCATGGGATCCAAAGGCCTGAAGGCAATCGTCGTGGATGAGAAAGGTGCAAAACCGGTTAAGCCACTGCTCGAGAAAGCCTACCGGGCAACAATTAAACCATGGCCCGCAGCCATCAAACAGGATGCGATGATATTCAGCACGACGGGTACGCCAGGCGTTGTAGCCCCCTTAAGCCGTATGGGCAGCACACCCATGACCAATTATAGCGGTCAACCTCCGGAAGATATTGAAGGTTTGTATGGAGATAACATTCGTGCAGAAGGTGATAAACGCGGCGGCAGGATGGACGCATGCATGCAGGGCTGTCTGGTGAAATGTTCAGTAATTCACCACGACGCCGACGGCAAGCATGTCACCTCGGCGCTGGAATATGAAACGCTGGCCCTGATGGGCAGCAATCTGGGCATTGGTGATGCCGATGCCGTGGCCCGGTTCGACCGGAAATGCGATGATCTGGGTGTCGATACCATCGAGATTGGCAGCGCACTGGGTGTTGCAGCAAGCGCGGGGAAATTCGCTTTCGGTGATATTGCCGCGGTCGATGCCCTGCTGGACGAGATCGAGCACGGCACCCAGGATGGCAGGATGATCGCCGAGGGTGTTGTCAATACCGCAACCGTACTTGGCGTAGAGCGCATCCCGGCATTTAAAGGTCAGGCGATTCCTGCTCACGATCCCCGGGTTGGCAAACCCACCGGAGTGACCTATCACACCAGCCCCATGGGTGCTGATCACACAGCCGGTCTGAAATACGAAATGGATAACGAAGGGGCGGTAGAACACTCGCTCAGAGAACAAATCGTGAATGCCATGCTCGATACGATCGGCCTGTGCCAATTCGCGATTTCCAACGACCGTAATGTTCTGACCACGCTAATTAAAGACCTCTACAACAACTGTTATGACCTGAATCTGACTCAGGATGATATTGTCAACCTTGGCCGCGAGACCCTGCGTGATGAAGTCGCGTTTAATAAGGGAGCTGAAATCAGCGATATCGATGCCGGTCCGGAATTCGTTCGCTCTGAAGTACTGCCACCCATGGGTATGGTGTTCGGAGTCGAAAAGGAAGATATGGATAAGATTTGGGATAATCTCGACACGGTAGCCGTTCTATAGTCATCAACTGACTGCGGTTTCTGTTAGCCTGATTCAATAGGGCAGGATAAGTAACCCCGAAGTTCACCTGGTGAGTTTCGGGGTTATTTTTTCATGTTTTCAGGGTATTCAGCAGTTCATTATCCCCCGGCGATCGGCGGGAAGAATATTACGAGATCACCATCACCCAGTGGGAAGTTTTTTTTCACCATTGACTGATTGACAGAAATCAGCAAGTTGTCCTGATTGAGCGTCGCCGACCACTGCTCGCCTCTCTCACCGGTCAGGTGTTCGATCAGTGCCGCCACATCGGTAATACTGGATTGCCAGGCGATCTGCTCGCGATCCAGTTCCAGATCCAGATCCTCCTTGAGTCGACCTATGTACTCTATTTCGATCATGTTCTATACCCGTTTAAATTTGTTGTTTTTAGTTCCTGCCCGGATTCGGCAGTATTAAGGGACCGGCAGCATAAACCACAGACTCTTTGTGTTCAATAACAATCCTCCGGCAAAGCCCGGGGGTATTCGATGCTAAATAACAAATTCACAATCGCGAGATTTAGAGTTCCTGGTTTTTCTTCGCGATATCAG
>CAZNFE010000242.1:0-5289 GCA_964571945.1 uncultured Pseudomonadales bacterium | reverse complement strand
ACGAATTGGAATCATAGCCGCGGTATGTCTGACGATGATCGACCTGATTATTGGCTTGAGAGTAAACGCGGAAGACGAAGCACAGGGACTGGATTTAGCCTTACACGACGAACGAGGCTATATCCTCTAGTTTTTTTAGAGTCTCATGCAGGTATTAAAAGCGCCGGTTCATCGGCGCTTTTTTGTTTGCCTGGCAAAACCGGCAAACCCAATGACTTGAAAGACAGTCACGCCACCAAAGGTGGTCTGGAGAAACAAGAAATTGGTCACCAGTGAACGAGGTTGTACTGTCTCGTAGAGATCAGTCGGAGACTGACAAAGAAGTACAGAAAGCAGCTTGAGTTTAATCGGAGAGGCGACAGATAGGTTGACACCGACCGTAAGGTAGACAATCAATTCAATATTGTAAAATACTGCGAATTTTGGTAAAAGAAGGCTGTATATTATCACAATAACTGCTCAAATAAGATTGTATTAAATCATAAGTTTGTTTATGCTGCCTGAGACAAGCCACTGAATTATGATTTACTTATGCCAGACTACCTAGCACGCAAAGAGCTTTTATCACTTGATCAGTGGTACACGCGGCACAATCGAAAGCCGCTGGTCGTGCGTGGTGCGCGGCAGGTGGGGAAGTCTACACTGGTACGACAGTTTGCTAATTCAGTCGGCCGTACCCTTGTTGAAATCGACCTGGAACGTAATCCGGAGTTCAGTGAAATTTTTCGCACCAAGGACCCTGAAGAAATTACCACAGCACTGGCATTGCTAACCGGTAAAAAGATAACTCCACACGAGTCACTGTTGTTTATTGATGAAGTACAAAATGCTCCCGAGGCCTTCTCGGCACTTCGCTATTTTTATGAAGAAATGCCGAGGTTGCCAGTCATCGCAGCAGGTTCGTTGCTGGATTTTGCGCTAGCAAATGTGCAATATTCCATGCCCGTTGGCCGGATCGAATATTTCTATTTGGGGCCGATGCAGTTTGATGATTTTTTGAAAGCAATGGGTGAACAAGAGTTGGTGCGCTATCTGGATCAGCTTTCGTTAGACTATATTTCCAGGCAATCCATTGTCGAACCTGTACATCAAAGGTGCCTTACCTTATTAGCGCAATATTGGGTAATCGGTGGTCTACCTGAATCGGTTGCAACATATGCCGCAACACGTGACTACCTTGAAGTTGCCCGTATTCAGCAAGGTATTATTGCAACTTATCGGGATGACTTTAGTAAATATAGCCATGGCAAACAAACCGATCTCGTGCGACTGGTATTTGATCGGATACCTCTAATGGTCGGGAAGAAATTCAAATATTCTAATGTCACTAGAGATTTTCGTGCTGCAGAAATTAATTCTGCGCTACAAAAACTTTGCCTTGCACGTATCACTGCCAAAATACATCATACCTCTGCCAATGGCATCCCGCTCGGGGCGGAGATTAAAGCTAACCAGTTCAAAATCTTGTACCTTGATATCGGTTTAATGTCTGCAGCACTATCACTAAATGTACTCGACCTGTCGAAAGACGATCTGACTTTTATTAACAGCGGTGCTTTAGCGGAACAATTTGTTGGCCAGCAACTGGTTTACAGCACCCCAGAATTTTCAGACACGACTCTCTACTATTGGACCAGAGAGGCAAAAAGTGCTTCTGCTGAAGTTGACTACCTTCTCACCAAAGGGCAAGAGATAGTGCCCGTGGAAATTAAGGCAGGAAGCTCCGGAGCACTAAAATCATTGCATCAGTTTTTGAAAGAAAAGCATCGGTCTTTTGCAATACGATTTAATGCCGATAGGCCTAGTCTGCTGAATGACACGAAATTGTTGACTGATGGTAGAGAGATAAACTACCTATTATTGTCGCTACCGTTATATATGGTCGGTCAGTCAGATAAATTGTTACAGCAACTGCTTGATCAGAAATCGAAGTAGATAATATCTAGACCAAAGTTTTGCGTTCTTTAAGAGTTCACTGCCGCACAGGCAGCGCTTTTTAATTTCCTGCATATTGAGTTATGATGCAGACCTTCAAATTTACTGAAGCAGGAACTAATCAAAGATCTTTTCGAAAAGGAGAGCCCTCATGGGTGAAGCATATATTGTAGGTGCTGTACGTACGGCAACCGGGAAAAATCACGGGCGACTGAGTGGCATACATCCAATTGACCTCGGGGCTGCAGTTGTTGATGAATTGGTTGACCGGACAAGTATTCCGGTTGATCAGGTGGATGATGTGATTTGTGGCTGTGTTATGCAGGCCGGTGCACAGACCGGGAACATCGGGCGCAATATCAGCATGGCCTCCAAGCTGGCTCTGGAAGTACCCGGCACGTCTGTTGATAGACAGTGCGGCTCATCTCTCCAGGCGATTCATTTCGCCGCTCAGGCAGTTATGTCCGGTACTCAGGACGTGGTAATCGCTGCTGGCGTTGAATCCATGAGCACAGTGCCGATGGGTGCAACGGTCCTGGATGGTATTAAACTCGGCCGTGGCACGCCGAAGGGCGAACGCCTGGAGGAACAATATCCAGGTATCCAGTTCAGTCAGTTCATGGGCGCCGAGTTAATTGCCAAGAAATATGGCGTAACCCGTGACGACCTGGATGAATTCGCACTCAGCAGCCACCAGCGTGCCACCACAGCCACGAAAGAAGGACGATTCAAGGATGAGATATTACCCGTTGAAGTGACCCTCGAAGATGGCAGCAAAGAGATGCACACAGTGGATGAAGGGATCCGATTTGAGTCTACTCTCGAAGCATTGCAGGGTTTGAATACACTGGCTGAAGATGGCGTGATTACCGCGGGCACATCGAGTCAGATCAGCGATGGTGCAGCGGCCGTCATGATAGCTAATGCCGATGCGGTTAAAAAATACAATCTTCCGGTAAGGGCTAAAATTATTTCACTGGCAGTCGTAGGTACAGACCCCGTCGTCATGTTGGAAGGACCGATTCCAGCAACACAAAAGGCGCTTGATAGGGTTGGCCTGACCGTTGCTGATATTGATCTCTTTGAAGTGAATGAAGCATTTGGTTCGGTACCCCTATCCTGGGCCAAGGCATTAGATGTCGATAAGACCAAGTTGAATGTCAACGGTGGTGCCCAGGCACTGGGTCATCCGCTCGGTTGTACTGGTGCCAAACTAATGACTACTCTGGTACACGAGCTGGAACGCACCGGTGGAAAATATGGATTGGTGGCAATCTGCGAGGGTGGTGGTACTGCCAATGCAACCGTAATCGAGCGATGCGATTCAGTCGATTAAACTAATAGTGGCTGAGAGCTCAAGGCCGGATTGATTGCACGGATTCCAGGATTCTTTTTGACCCGGGATTCAGTACTCCATTAAAGCCATCAAACAGTGGCGGACGCCGGGTGACTTCACCAATGGCAAGTATCGCTTCGTTACATGCCTGGAGAATGATCTGTGTATAGTCCGCGCTTTGAGTTCTTTCTGCCCACTGTTGAAGATTGACAAATCGAACGGCTGCCGGTAGCTGGGGTTCGATGTTTACAACAGTAAACAATGTCGTTATGGCGAAATAGAGCAGCCTGATTTTTTGCAAAAAATTCCAATTGGCTGTTCCTGATATCGGCTTCCGACTAAGAAGGTCATCTGATTTGGAAAATTCGGGTGACTCAAAAATCAACGCAAACGCCAACTGGTCAGCTAACAAAATGCTTGCATAGTTATCTGTATGCAGCTTCACCAGCGTTTCACTATCCGCATCGGTGGGTAATGTGGAAAAGGCAGCAAGTGATAGAACGAGCTGATCGAACGAGTAGTCGACCAGCACCTTTGCCAGATTGGCACGCACGTCATCATCAGGTTGAACGGGTGTTCCTTCAGAAGAACTCAGCAGTTCCCGTAGTGTGCGCGGGAACTTTCCCTGGTACGGTTTGAATTTGAGATCAGAATTGTCAGGATAACCTCGATCCGAGAGAATCTGCGGGCTGGAAAGCATGCGAAAGAAGACATTAACCAGCAGCAGTAGCGTGGTGGAACTGAGAATGATCTCGCCACTATTCTTCGACTGCGTGAATACACGGTCGCTGTCCTGGATGGTAAGCCGGGTGTTCGGAAAGGACTGCGATAGCAGTGTCGCTGACCGGCTGGCATAGAGGTCAAAGAAATGATCCGGGTTTTGCATGGACTGATTATCAGTTTACGCGAGAGGAAGATCGGGCGTCCGGGTTAATCGCATACTCCAGGTCAGGGCACTCAGCCCGATATGATTCCGACAGTTCGAGCGCTCGTTCGAAAAGCCATAGTTGCCGCTCCGGTTTCGAAATCTTATCAATATTCTGTTTGATCTGATCGATATTCCACCAGGCGTATTCAGCACCAGACATATCGTCGCCGGGCACGACAGATCCGCCATCAAATCTCATGACATACAGCACACTGATCATATTGGGTATCGCATCGTCATAGTCAAAGCTGAGCGTATGCACAACGCCCAACGGAGCAATTTGAATATCAATTCCCAATTCCTCCAGAGATTCACGTATTGCTGCATCCAGAATCGATTCGTTCTCTTCAACAGCTCCACTAACAATTTCCCACTTGTCATCGCCCGTGGTCAGGAGCAGAAATTCCTGATGCTCATTGATATAGAACACCATCACTGCTGCTGGGAAACAGGCAAAAATCCGTTTGCCATTGGATGATCGTACAGTGGGATTTTTGGTCATAAAGCTGGTTCTCAGTTTCCGAATTTGGCTATGCGTAGCAGTGTTAGAGCCTTCTTATCCAACTGCGGGAGTGTCTCCGTTATTTTATACCAGGCAGCTTTCAGCTCAAAACGAACTGCACAAACAAACATCCACACCTGATCATCGTGAAACTCCGGTTCGCACAAGCCCTTCTCATGCGCATTTGGAATTTTCAGCCGATCAGCCGAAACGGAGAGATTGTGCTTTGTACCGGGTTTTCCACCTGCAGGCAAACTGCTGGTTATGCCTGCAGCGGAGCACCACCTGTTATGAAATACGGGTATCAACTTATTCGTTTCTGATTGGAACATCCGCCGGTAATTGGGCGTCAGCGAGCCCTATGCAGAAGCACCTGCATAGTGTTTTACACCAAACTGCCAGAATTTTCGGGAACAGAAAAGCAGCACCATAGCCAACAGAAGCGAACCGGCCAGGGAGCTGTAGTCAAGACGGCCTGAGACGGCTTCAGCGGGAACGGTAACTGCGAAGGCGATAGGCACTACCAGAGTAAGCAACCATTTCAGCCAGGTAGGATAAATTGCAACCGGCCAGCGCCCTGCTGTGTAA
>CAZNFE010000241.1:0-5328 GCA_964571945.1 uncultured Pseudomonadales bacterium | reverse complement strand
ACACCCCTCCGGGGTTCCCTCTTTCACCAGTGAGCCTGTAGTCTCACTGGCTCACACCGGTGCGTCGCTTTTACTCTGATAAAAGGACTACTGAGCTACCAGGGTTACTGTCTGTTGTAGTCAATGTAAAAATGAAATTTGCGAAGGGCAGGCGTGCAGCTATAGCACCCCGGGTAATCCTGATTCCACTCTCGCTGCATGACAAAATGTAGTCACTGCTTGCTCCATGTCCTTGCGTCTTGCCATGCCGATGTTTTCGTTAAAACAAAACGACAAACGGAGTTGGTGCATGCCTGCAGCAGGATTACGTTGGCGGGCATCATCCGGGTAGAAAGCATACATGGGAATCGCTACCACTCCGTATTCTGAAACCAGTCTGGCGATAAAGTCCTCATCAGTAATCACCTGGTTTTGTTTGAAGGTGAATACCGTGAAAAATCCAGCCTCCGGGTGAGTCCAGCCGAAGTATTTCTCATAATCACCCAGGTGCTGATGCAACAGATCCAGCATGATGGTTCGGTTTTCCCGATAAACCCTGAGCTTTTCCTCGGCTACCGGCCACAGTGATTTGCGTAAGGACATGGTTTCATCATGCAACAGTGCTTCAAAACCACGCAGGGCTTCCGGATTGTGTAGTAGCAGGTCAGCACTGGCTTCTGTCAGGAGCAGATCCGCCAGAGGTACATGGTTACCGCCAGCCACTTCCAGAACAGCTTCGGTATAGACAAATCCGACCCGGGGTCCGGGCAATCCGATCTTTGAGCCGGTGAACAAGTGTATCGTTCGATCGGGCGCAAGGCTGAGGAAGGGTTTTGGGCGCTCATCCTCCGCAGCAAAATTGATATAGATATACGGTGCATCCTCAAGGATCAGTATCCCTTCTTCCTCGGCAATGCGAATGATCTCCAGGCGTCGTTGTTCGCTGAACGAGAATCCTGCGGGATTATGGCCATCGGGAACCGTGTAATAGAGAGGCACGAAGTAGCCTGCTCTGCGAGCTGCCTGAATTTGTTCCCGAAATCGTTCGACTACCGGGCCATCTGAATCCATTTCCACGCTGAATATGACGGCATGATGATTCAGTGTTGCTCTGGCGAGGAAACCTGCATAGGTTGGTGCATCGGTGATATAAGCGATTGGTTTGCCGGGGCGTTCAAAGACCGAGCAGGTCAGGCTGATACCTCCGGTAGCACCTATGGTCGGGATTACCCGGTCAGGATCAATTTTTACCTGCCAATCCGATCCGTACACCTCCGCGAATGCTGCACGTGGTTGATGCGGACCCAGGGTATCCGTGTAGGCATAGGACTCACGCAGGTGTTCCGGTAATTGCTCCGGATCATTCAGGCCTTCAAGATGGGTCAAATGATCAAAATATGCCTTCTTGTGGATCAGGAAACCGCGTGGGTCAGTGACTTCCGGATGCGGATAGCCGGCGCCCAGATGATGGATTTTCAAACCCTTCTTTTCAGCAACTTTCCTCAGGTGGGGCAGGGATGCAGCCATCCGTCGTGTTACTGAAACCGGTTGCAGTGTAATTTCAGGTGCAAAGAGTTGTGTGGAAGCGGGAAATTTGTCCTGGGTTCCCATATCAGCTGATGTTCCTCTACTGGGCAACTGGTTCCTGTCCATAAACGGCTGAAATTGGACAAGAATTAGCTAAAAAAGAAGCGAGGATAACCCTTTCAGGCAATTGAATCCATATGTGGTGAACCCGGGCAACCTCAAATATCCGTAGACGATCTGCAGTAATGGTTTTCTGCACGGCTGCACGACTGGTGTTAGGCTTTTCTTTTCTCAATCTGACAAGTTACTATGGATGACAGCGAAAACCTCCGGTTTTGCCGGAGGATTGTTATTGGTACAGAGTACCCTGTCACCTGATAGTCGAGGTTCTTGAAATGGGGCGATCCAAACAACGTGAAATCAATGATGTCAGCATTTGGTTTGAAACCGGAGATGCAGATGATGCCGGGACCGATTCAGACGTGTTCGTTAAATTTTTTGACAGCAACGACACCCTTATTGGCTGGCTGGAAGTATATGAACGGAGTGATCTGAATGCTTTTGAGTCGGGCATGCTAAATTATGGTGACATCGGGAATTTACTGGATAAACCCTGGCTGATGCAGTTGAAGCAGGATGTAGCGAAGCTGTCCATCGATATTATCAATATCACCAATGACGACCCTGGATGGTATCCGCAAAAAATTGCATTGGATTTTTGTCAGGATAAGGATAATGAGCTCTCCCTGATCTATCTGTGGCAACCTGGTGAATGGATCACAGAGGGAGAACAGCGCCTGTTCACCTTGCAGGAACGATTTGAAGGGGATGTTCGGAAGTCTTTTTCCCAGAGGTCCTGGCGAACAGTGGATATTCTCGCGGGGGCGGCCAGGGAAAGTCCTTAAAATACCGGACCTGATCCGCGAGGCCAGGTAGCGTGTCAGTCAATATTTCTATTATTCGATCGGCCCGATCAGCTGAATTGTCTTGTGTGGGTACTATTCTGCTGGCTACGATTATCTGTTACTTCAAGGTCACGGAAAACGATTTCGTTTGGGACAGTATCCCGTTCGTCCTGGGCAACAGTCACATCCAGGCATTTCGATGGGAAAACCTGTATTGGGTATTTACCCACGCGCATCGTGCCAATTGGCAACCATTGACGTGGATTTCTCATACGATTGATTTTGCATTATTCGGACTCAATCCGGCTGCTCATCATGCCATGAATGTGGCTTATCACATCCTCGATAGCTTGCTGCTCTATTGGGTTCTCAGGAAATTGCTGCGCCGCATGGAGTCAAACCAGATGATCTTGACTTCAGTCGCCGGGCTAAGCGCGTTGATCTTTGCAATCCATCCCCAGCACGTTGAATCAGTTGCCATGATTGCCCAGAGAAAAGATACCCTCTATTGCTTGTTTGAGCTGCTCTGCATCATCAGTTACTTGAATTACACCGAAGGGCTTACTCGTCAGACCCGGCGTTTCTGGTATGGTATGTTGCTAGGCTGCTTTATTTTGTCGTTGCTGTCCAAGCCCATGGCAGTGACCATACCGGTTGTTTTGTTAGTGCTGGATCTTTATCCATTAAGACGGCTGGATACCTCATTTACCAGAAATGAGTTGTGGTTGCTGGTACGGGAGAAGTTGCCTCTGTTCGCTCTGTCTCTGCTGGTTTCCTATATCACGTTGCAGACTCAAACCATGGCGATGCCGTCAACAGAACACATCACAGTGTTGCAGCGGAGCATCAACACGATTCACAATCTGGCATTTTATCAGTGGAAATTCCTGGTACCCCTGCATCTTTCACCGTTCTATCCATTTCCACCATCTGAACAGATCTACGAACTTGCCTACTGGTTACCCGCGCTGCTTTTTTCCGGATTGATTTCCGGCCTTGGCATCATCCTGTGGATTAAAGGCCGCAAGGGATTGCTGACCGGGTGGATGATCTATCTGGTCACGCTTGCGCCTGTGTGCGGCATCATTCAAGTGGGGCCTGCCGCAGCAACAGATCACTACACCTATATGGCCAGCATTCCTTCCTGCCTGTTGGTTGCATTCGTTATTACCCGTGCTGCCAGGGTTCGGAACCGGCTGAAACATGTTTTTATCGGTCTCGGTGCAGCCTATCTAATCAGCCTCGGTGCCCTGACCAGCTTTCAGGTAACCGTCTGGAGAACCCCGTTTCAGCTATGGAACCGGGTTCTGGAATTGCACCCGGGTGCTGCGCTAGCCCATCGGAATCTGGCTTCGGCTTATATCTACATCGGTGATTACCCTGCGGCGCTGGAACACATATTGCTGTTGCGTTCGTGGCGTCTGGACGTAGATGAACTGTTAGCAAACACGTTACTGGCAGCAGGAAGGCGTGTCGAAGCAGTGAACCTTTATAAGCAGATGATCGGCTCAGCGAAATACTCTGAAGCACAACACAGCCAATATCAGGCGATACTTGAAAGCATCGATGTAACAGCCGACCGGTGACCTGAGATTCCCTAGGCAAAAATTCCATGCAGGTACCACTTGTCCGTACCGAGATGCTTGAAGACCCAGTACAGTGCTCCGGAATGGTGACGGGCAACAAAGTAATCGCGCGGATTATCCTGGTCCCACCAGCCGAAATCGATCCTTTCCGGCCCCTGCAACAGTTCCAGCTTTACCGGATGAGATGATGCCAGGTGCCCCGACACAGGATTGTCGCGCAGACGCTTCGGTGTACTGAGCAGATAAGTTGGGCGTGGGCCATTCTCTGCAGCATTTTCCGGGTGCCAGTAATCCCGTTGATTAAAGCGGATCAGCTTCCAGGCTTTCTCCGGCCTGTGATCGTTGGCCAGGGATAACCCGAAGCAGGTTTGTGGTCCCAGGCGGGCCCGGAATGTATTCAGCAGCTGGTTGCCTTGCTTGAACGCGGCTGTTTTTTTTGTTGACTGATCCAGTAACCCGAAGCCGTTGCTGTGAAAAAGATCATCTGTGCCTGGTTGTGCAGGAGAGAATTCAGTCGCGATAAGGGCCAGGCTATCCACTTCCGGCAGACCAGTGAACTGTTCCAGTTGTAACCGGGTTAAAGCCAGAAACATCTGTTGATTATTTTCAGGGTTGGCAAGGAACAGCAACATCTTCGCCGGTTCATGGTTCTTGTGATTGAATTGCCAGATGAATTTATCCACGGCCAGTTGTCGGCCAGTAAGGAAGCTGCTGAATTCCGATGCCAGCCGCTGCATGGGAAATAGCAGGGATTGCATGTTGGTGACATCCGTCAGGAAATGTACTTCACTGAAGAAAGTTGGCGCCGGACTGATATTTATCTGCGGATCTGCTTTGGCTCCGGTAAGACGATACAGATAATCCATGAAGCCTCTGCCAAATCGTTTTCCCAGCCCGCTCATTGGCAGCGCCAGCAATTGCCCCATGTTCTGTATCCCCATGCTGTGCAGGGACTGGATAATTTTCTTATCGGCCTCCATACAACTGATGGGAACCTTGCTGGTGCCCTGGCCTGCATTGCTGCCCTTAACGGCTGCCTTTGCCAGCAACAATGCACCCAGCGGGGTAGGGGCATCAGCTAGCTGACACTGATACCCCAACTGATCGAGTCCTTGTTGAATCCTGTGCTTGAGACTATCAAGGCCCTGGAATAGCTTCAGGCAGCCACCGATTTCCAGTAACAGGCTATTTTCTGTTTTAATACTGATGACAGGGGAAAATTGATAACTCCAGTCAGCCAATTGCCGCAGTGCTTTGGCTTCCTTATGTTCATCCCTGGCGACACAGCTTACACGGGCACTGAGCGTATAGTGAGTATCCACACCGGTGAT
>CAZNFE010000240.1:0-5359 GCA_964571945.1 uncultured Pseudomonadales bacterium | reverse complement strand
TGACGCCCCATCGCTCACCCCATATTCGTGTTCAACTGCGGTTTCTAGGTTGAAGCTGTGTGCTGTGCGTGATATATCTTAAGGCAGACTGGCTGCTCAGTATAGGTCATCCGGACCGGTAGACTGTGTCAGCGGAACTCACAAGGTGGGAAGTGATAACCCCGAACCAGGAGCAGGACATGTGAAGATATTGGTAATCACAATACTGGTTATTCTCGTAGTAATCATATCCGGCATGTTCATCAGTTATCGGCTGACCCGGAGAGATCTGGTGAATATTGATGACCGGGTAAGAGCCGGATTACCGGGAGAGTATGTGAAACTGGATGATGGGACCATCAGCTACTATCTGAAGGGAGCGGCGCAGGGTGAAAAGGTCGTGCTGGTGCACGGCTTCTCTACGCCCAAGTTTGTCTGGGATGCAACGGTTGGGCCATTAACGGATGCAGGTTTCCGGGTGCTTGCATATGATCACTATGGACGGGGGTTTTCTGATCGGCCGGATATCACTTATGACGGGGATCTCTATACCAGGGAGTTGTTGAATCTGCTGGACGCTCTGGACATCACCGAACCCGTTACTCTGGTCGGCTATTCGATGGGAGGCGGTAATGTAATCGGTTTTGCTGCGAACTACCCCCACCGGGTCAAAAAGCTGATTTTGATTGCCCCTGTTGGAAATATGCCTGAACCATCCGGTCTCATGAAAGTGGCCAGGCTGCCGGGTGTTGGCGAGTGGCTTATGAGTGTGGTTTACCGGAACGGCTTGCTGGCGGGCATAAAAGAGGAATCTGCCAACGGACGTGGAACACCGGGCATGCTGGAAAACTTTACAGAACAACTTAGATACAAAGGCTATGCATCAGCGCTGCTATCGACCATACGCAATTATCCAATGGCTGATTTGTCAGAGGATTATGAACGGGTTGGCAGAGCGGGCATTCCTGTATTTGCCATCTGGGGAACGGCAGACAGCGTGGTGCCGTTTGCAGGTGCGGAAAAGGCCAGCAAGGAGATCCCCGGTCTGGAGATCTTCCCTGTTGAAGGTGCCGAGCACTCGGTTACCTATGCGAAGGCTGATGTGGTGAATAAAATCCTGCTGGATATCCTGGCTCGATAACAAGTCCATAATTGTGAGATTTAGTGGTTCCTGGTTTTTCTTCCGGCTCCTCTACCAGGCACTGTTATGTGCAGATCCGGAGTCGCCTGGGTCGTGTTGTTCGCTCGAATTTATCTACGTAAGATTCTCATCCAGTCCCAGGTTCCACTGCACCTTTCCCTGCAAGCGTTCGTTGAAGGATTCATCATAGGCTGTCTCAGGATCCTCACGCACCAACTCATCCAACGCTCTGGCATCATCTCCGATCAGAATGCGCCACTGTTCATTTCGCACACCGTCCAGTATGACCGTGGCCGCTTGTGCCGCTGAGGTGGGTGCATTATCACGAAAGTCCAGCCCACGTTGATGAATCGCCGCTCTGATCTGGTCGTCATCCAGTTCTGCCGTGGCCAGTCCCGTTTTTGCGATCTGTTCTCTGACTGTTGCGACTTCATCGGCAGTCATGTCCAGAGGATCATTGTGACCCAGAATCTTGCCGCTGTTGATGCCGATGGAGGTGCCGATATGACCGGGCATGACCACGGAAACCTTGACATGTGGTGCGTTCAGACGCAGATCCGTAAGCAGTGCTTCCGAGAATCCCTTTACTGCAAATTTGGCTGCGGAGTAGGCGGTGTGAGGTATCTCCCTGCCAAGGCAGGCCCAGAAGCCGTTGACGCTGCTGGTATTGACGATATGACCTTCTTCACTGGCCAGCAATAACGGCATAAATGCCCTGGCATTGTAGTAAACGCCGTGCCAGCAGATGCCGAAGGTGCGCTCCCAGTCTGCCCGGGTATCATTAAGAAAGCTGCCGCCACCACCAATCCCGGCGTTATTGAACAGCAGGTTGATGTAATCCCGCTGATGGGTATCGACCACGCTGTCACGGAACGAGCGCACCTGGTCTTCGTCGCATACATCACACATGTGCGTACTGATCACAATACCCTGAGGGGCTTCCTGTTCACACAGTTGCCTGGTTTCTGCCATGTTTTCGGCAGACACGTCGCACATGGCGACATCACAACCTTCTGCCACCAGTTGCCGGGCCAGTTCGCGGCCCATTCCAGTACCGCCGCCTGTGATTACGGCCAGCTTGCCGCCAAAGTCTTTCATGCGTCATTTCTCCCTGTAACTGAAATCCTGTCGCTGCATGCTAATTCAAAATAAATCAGAACACACGGTTTTTGAATGGGTTGATAGTGATGGAACATAGGTGACGGGACAGGAGAGGCATCGGGCCTGACGAAAAGATCCACTTGTGCAGGGTTTTCCTAGGCAGTTTTGACGAGAAAACCGGTATCGATCGCCCGGACTTTGGGCAAAAAACATCCCAATAACACAGTCAGGGTCGCGAGAATTGTACCGCTGGTTGTCAGACCAGCCTGTATGCTCACGTGGTCTGCTATCCAGCCGACAGGTATCATGCCAAGTGGCATCAAACCATGGGACATCATATCGATGCTCATGATTCGACCACGCATCCTCTGGCTGACCTGGAGCTGTGCGATACTGCGGTTCATGGCCATGTTGATGGCTGAAATGAAACCTACCAGGCCCATACACAGCAGCGCATATCGATAGGTGGTACAGGTTGAAAACAATACGATGCCAGCACCCCAACAGGTACCCGTGACCAGAATCCAGTAGCCTTTATGGGACAGGTTACCCATATTGGCAAGCGTCAATGAACCTCCAATCGCGCCAATTCCCATGGCGGTCATCAACAATCCCAGATCATCTGCGCCGCCAGCCAGTACGTCAGTATTGAATGCAGGAAGCAGTGTGTTAATGGATAATCCGAATAGAAAGGGTACCAGGGACAACAAAATCAATCCCCCGACCACGGGTGAATTGATGACATAACCCAGACCTTCGCGAATGTCGTTCAATGGACTTTTTCTCTGTCCCGGTGTTGGCAAACCATCCCGTTTGATAAACCACACGGTGATGCAGGAAGTCAGATAGAGTGCTGAAAGCAGGAAATAAACGAGGCCAACACCAAATACCGATGAGGTGTCACCATCTGCAAAGAGAGCAATCATAAAACCAGCCAGAGCCGGACCCAGAATGCGGGACAGGTTCCAGGATGCGGTATTGTAGGCGAGTGCATTGAACATCAATGGCTCACCAACGATTTCCGGGATAAACGCCATGCGGGCGGGTATCGAAAGTGCCATGATGGTGCCATTGAATGCACTGACCCAGATAAAATCCCAAAACGTGACGTGACCGGTGATTATGATGATTGCCAGGATCAGTGTGACGATCGCATTTCCGGCAGGTGCCCACATAATCAGCGGCTTTTTGGGCAGGCGGTCAGCGAGCACACCGCCCAGTAAAGAGAAGAACACTTGTGGGACCATAAAAGCCAGGGTAACCCAGGTCAGGTTCATGGCGGAGGACGTCATTTCGTAGACCAGCCACCCCTGGGCGACCAATTGCATATTGAGAGCGAAAGCCGAACCCAACATGCCGATCCATAGACACAGATAATCCGTGTTCTTCAGTGATGCGAACATGGATTTGTCTGGCATTGTCAACGAACCGGGCGGGTTCGATTGGTCTACAGCGGTGTCCACCTGTTCTCCTGTAAAAGCATTCACCGCTGTCGAGATTCGGGACGCATTTTTTAATCGGGGGGAATTACCGATAGTAACACAGCTCGATCCCTAATCACTAACTCGAACGATCCGAGTGCCCGTATTCCCCCCAGCCAACAGATCCACTAGTGCGTGCGGTGCTTCTTCGAGGCCTTGATACTCATCCTGCAAAGCAACTAATTCACCTGACTGCATCCATTGGCTCAGTTCAGCTCGTGCATCTTCGTACCGGTCTGCAAAATCAAACACCAGAAACCCCTGCATACGCAAGCGCTTGTTTACCAGCAGACCCGGTACACCCCTGGGGCCTGCGGCCGGGTTGTTGGTGTCGTATTGAGAGACCACACCGCAGCAGACGATGCGCCCCTGATTGTTCATTCCGAACAAAGCTCGTCCCAGAATATCACCGCCGGTGTTATCGAAATAGATGTCAATACCGGCATTGCAGGCCGCTCGAAAATCTTGCTTGAAATCCTCGCTCCGGTAATTTACTGCGGCATCGAAACCGAGTTGCTTGACCAGAAACTGGCATTTTTGATCGTTGCCAGCTACTCCAATTACGTGGCATCCCTTGATCCTCGCTATTTGTCCTACCAGATGACCCACTGACCCGGCTGCGGCTGATACCACCACCGTTTCTCCGGCAGTTGGCCTGCCTACCTCCAATAATCCGAAATAGGCGGTCAGGCCATTGGTGCCGAGTGCACCAAGATAGTGTGCCGGATCGCCTGTATCCGGGACCACGCTGACCTGATCGGCGGAGTGCACGGAATACGCTTGCCATCCGGCGGGGCAGATAACCAGTGTACCGATGGCAATGCTGGCAGAATTCGATTCGACGACTCTGGAAACGGCTGTTCCACCCATGATAATGCCTGTTTTCGGTGCCCCTGCATAGCTGGCACTGCCTTGCAGCCCGGCACGGGAACCGGCACTAATCGAGATGGCCAGAGTTTGGCAGAGAACCTCTTCGTCGCCTGCGGTCGGGATCGCCACAGCTTGTACTCGGTAGTTGGATTCTGCAAGCGCCGCTTCCGGGAGGGAATCGATAATTACCTGTTTGTTTTCAGTCATTTCAAGTGTCTCTCTTATTGCAATCGAAAACCTCCGACTTTGCCGGAGGATTGTTATACTTCATAATAGCGGATATTGTGTGATTCATCATGGCTGATAATCGTGGTTTCTCCTGCTTTAGTATTCAGAACCGGTAGGATCGTCACTGGAGTTAACGCTTTTGGTTAAAACAATGAAGTATGCCCGAAGGTTATCAGAGATCCAGCCATTTCGGGTGATGAAGCTATTAGCCAGAGCGAACGAACTGGAACAGCAAGGCAACGATGTCGTCCATATGGAGGTAGGCGAGCCCGATTTCGCGACCCCTGAACCCATCGTAGCCGCAGGTATGCAGGCACTTCAGCAGGGTAAAACGAAATATACGGGTGCTCAGGGCATCATGGAACTGAGGCAGGCAATCGCAGGCCATTATGCGGCCCGTTATGGGATAGAAGTGGCACCCGATCGTATCTTTATCAACGCTGGGGCACTCGGTGCGCTCACGCGTCTTAGTTAATGAATATCACCATTACATCAATATCTCTCCGCTTAGGTGGAGAAGAGTTTCATCTTGAGGTTGGTCGGTTTGCAAGTCGGACCA
>CAZNFE010000239.1:0-5365 GCA_964571945.1 uncultured Pseudomonadales bacterium | reverse complement strand
CTATCCGGGCTTGAAGGCATCGAGACTCTGACCGGAGCGGTGCAAGCCAGCGAGAAGCAACTGGATATTCTGGTCAATAACGCCGGTGCCACCTGGGGTGAGCCGCTGGATGAATTCCCCGAGACTGGCTGGGACAAGGTGATGGATACCAACGTCAAGGGCGTGTTCTTCCTGACGCAAAAAATGCTCCCACTGCTGAGAAAATCAGCTAACGCAGAAGATCCGGCACGCGTAATCAATATCGGCTCGGTGGATGGAATCAAGACACCTGTGTTTGATAATTTCTCTTATGGCCCTTCAAAAGCTGCGGTACATCATCTGACCCGGGTCCTGGCAGCTCATCTGGTGAAAGAGAACATCATCGTGAACGGAATTGCACCGGGTCCCTTCCCAACCTGGATGCTAAGTGCTGGCGTTGGGTTTGGCGGCGCGACTGATGTGGACTGGGACTCGGTTGGACAAGGCAATCCGCGGGGCCGTGTCGGTACCCTGGAGGATATCGCCGGGCTGGCAATTTTTCTCAGTTCCCGGGCGAGTGCGTTTACAGTGGGTGAAATCATTACCTGTGACGGCGGTTCCGTGGCCTGTTCATAGCAGGAGAATATCGCGGTATTGCTATCGGCGTTTTTCCATGTAAGCGCGCCGCTCAGCTTTGTTCAGTTTTCCAAGCGCCTCGACCTGTGCATAGAAACTTGCGTAGTCATAATCCAGTGATGTAAGGATTGCCAAAAAAACGTCTGTATATTGATTGTACGCAGCAACGGAACCAAGCTTGGCGTTATTCAATTCGCTTTCAAACCAGCGGTTGAACCCTGAACTGGAAGTCACCTGATGACCTAAACGCAAATACTCCTGTTTTGCTCGACGCATCAATGCGGCCTTTTCCTGTCGCATGGCGTCAAGGGGTATCTCTTTATGATACAGCCGGGACAGATCCTCGCGGAGCCGGTTTATGATTTCAATAACACGCTGCCTGCTGTTTTTCCTTTCCAGATATCTTACGATCTGATCCGGCTTCCCCTGCGCTCGGTACCACCGCTCGATACCCGATTGTTCAACCGCGGTAGCGAAGGATTCATTAAAAGCCGTGTCATCTTTGATATATACCCGCTGATGAGCCAGTTCATGGAAAATTAATCCGACCAGTTGATCTTCACGCCAGCCCATGACCGTGTTCAGGATTGGATCGTCGAAGAAGCCCAGGGTTGAATAGGCGGCCACTCGTCCTGTATACACATCAAATCCCCTGCGTTTCAGATCACTGGCTGTCTCATGGAGCAGATTTTCATCGAAGTAGCCACGATAAGCAGCGCAGCCAACGACGGGATAACACCAGGTATGTAATCCAATCGAAAACTCAGGTGCAGCAAAGAGATTTTGCACCGCATAGTCGCGCTGAAGATCGGCATAGCTCTTATAGCTGCCGGAATCAGGCAACTGCAGGGATGCCACAGCGAATGAGCGGACAGCAAGCACCAGATTCAACCGATCTCGCATGGCTTGTGGCAGAGCAGCATCAGCCAGCATCCGGGTGATATCCTGCCTGCGACGTACCATATCCAGCTGACCATGTATGGTCTGCATATAATAACGCACGTCGGTACATCCGCTAACCAGAAGGACCAGCAGCACAAGGGGAACCAAGGGATTTTTTTTTAACCAATCCGGCACAAGTAAACTCCTCCTCATTAGTATCCAAGTGTACTTTGCTATAAACGGGAATATCGCATAAAACGCACCTGTTTGTATTGAGAACCAGCCGTGATCGACTTTACGCGAGCCATCAAGCGCCACTGTGCTCTTTAATTTCTGCAAAAAAACCTGTAAATTCGCCCTATGACTATGCACCCTGTATCCTGGTCACTGGACTCTATGTCCTTTGATAACGTTTTTACACGCGAATTACCGGCTGATCCGGAAACCACAAACATCCGACGGCAGGTGATGGATTCCTGCTATTCCAGGGTATCGCCGACTCCGGTATCCGCGCCACAACTGATTGCCTATTCTGCGGAAGTCTGTGAGATGCTTGGCATCGACCGGCAAGCGACCGGTTCTGATCATTTTCTGCAGGTATTCGCCGGGAATAAACTGTTACCACAGATGGATCCTTATGCCATGTGTTATGGCGGTCATCAATTTGGCACATGGGCAGGACAGTTAGGTGATGGCCGCGCCATCAGCCTGGGTGAAATCCTCAATCCTGCTGGTGAGCGTGCCGTTCTGCAACTCAAGGGTGCCGGATTAACGCCCTATTCCCGTACTGCTGATGGCCTGGCGGTGCTCCGCTCCTCCGTGCGGGAATTTCTCTGCAGTGAAGCCATGCATCACCTGGGTGTACCCACCACACGGGCATTGAGCCTGATTACCACCGGCGAATCCGTGCAGCGGGACATGTTCTACGATGGCCATCCTGAGGATGAACCGGGCGCAATCGTGTGCCGGGTCGCACAATCGTTTATTCGCTTCGGTAATTTCGAGATCCACGCAGCGCGTCAGGAATCAAAATTGCTAAAACGTCTCGCAGATCACACCATTAAAACTCATTTCCCTCATATCGAAACGGCTGACGACAATGAAATCACAGTCAACGCGGGAGCCTATATCGAGTGGTTCAACGAAGTCTGCAAGCGCACGGCACAGATGATCGTCCACTGGATGCGCGTGGGTTTTGTGCACGGGGTCATGAATACCGACAATATGTCCATACTGGGACTGACCATCGATTATGGTCCCTATGGCTGGCTGGAAAACTATGATCCGGACTGGACCCCTAACACCACCGATGCCGCCGGGCGTCGCTATCGATTTGGCCAGCAATCGGCAGTTGCGCACTGGAACCTGTTGCAACTGGCCAACGCAATCTATCCGCTGATCGGTGAAGCAGCCCCATTGGAGGAAGCACTGGGAAACTATGCCACCATTTATGAGACCGAATGGAACAACATGATGGCAGCCAAGTTGGGACTAGCTTCGTACCAGGACAATGACGCACGGCTGGTGACTGAATTGCTGGAACTATTGCCACTGGTTGAAACCGACATGACCATTTTCTACCGCTGCCTGGCAAACCTAGTGGCAACACAATCAGAACAGCAACAATCTGATGCTCAACAAGACAAAGCTGACAATGAGCGGATCTCACCCCTGCTGGACGCCTATTACGTACCCGAACAACTCACTACCGAGTACCGCTCCCGATTAGATGCCTGGTTGAACAACTATCTCGCGCGCCTGGGCCAGGATGGTGTAAACCCCAACGCCTGCCGTGAAAAAATGAATGCTGTGAACCCGAAATATGTGATGCGAAATTACCTGGCACAACTGGCCATCGACAAGGCAGAAACCGGTGACTTTTCAATGGTACACGAACTGCTGGATACTATGCGCCAGCCCTATGCGGAACAACCCGAACGAACTGCCTTCGCCATGAAGCGACCAGACTGGGCACGGCGGCGCCCTGGCTGTTCCATGCTGTCCTGTAGTTCCTAATGTTCAAAGTGCTGCATCCTCATCCATTGCTACCATTGCCACCTCGTTACTGGCACCCAGACTCAGCCACAACGTCAGCACTATCAGAATTAGGCTGATTAACAGCCAGCCTCCACCCCACAGCCATCCGGCACCACCAAATTCTTCTGCCAGCATGAAGGCATCCGATGGCAATTCAGATCGGGCAATGGTGTCACTATAAATATCGAACGGCACATAAATCAGATTGGTCATGCCAATCACCCGAAGCACCAGATCATTGATCTCCATCGGCAATTTCCAACCCATCAGAATAAAAACGACTCCCGTGACACCTGCAAATGCCAATGCAAACAATTCCCTTATAAAAAGCGCCGCAATGGCGATGATGATCACCCCCAACAAGAACATCATGGCTTTATCAAGGCGGGTGCGCACAGCAATAAGGTAAACGACAACTCCCCAAACCAGCGATCCAAGATAACCCGCGCTGAGGGTCAGAAATCGATTACCGCCGACCGAGATCACATGACCGCCCTGCATCGGGTCTATGACCAACGCCTCGACGCTGCCGCCGGTTGCAACTGTCATCAACGCATGGGAGGACTCATGAAAAAACACTACCAGCAACTTCAGCGGGTAAAGAACGGGATATTCCCACAAAAAAAAGATCGCAATCAGGCAAACAGTCAGAACCAGAACTTGCTTCATGGAATATCCAGTAGCGGAATATGGACGGGTGAATCGCTCTCCTTTGTCATCCTTCGACCTTGCGGGAACATTATACCCCTCACGATTCCACCTGCTGCAGAAATTCGTTGATCACATTTCTGATCCTTGCCGGTCTCTCTACCCAGATGGCATGGCTGGCGCCCTTAATCTCGGCGAATGTACAGCCTGAAATCCTGTTCGCGTATTTGATGCCCGTATCGGGAGTAGCTTCATCGTGTTCGCCACAGATGATAAGGGCGGGCACATTCACCCTGGCAAGGTCCGCTTCACGGTTGTAGGATTTCAGGGTGCCGGACGGTTCAAATTCACTGGGTCCCCACATGTATTCATAGACTTTATTGCCGTTGGGATTTTTTCGGGCGAACATCTCTGCCAGTTTCTTCTTATTGCGCAACACATGCTTTAAGTAATATTCCATCATGGCATCTTTGTAGACCTGGGCATCTGTCGCACCAATCTCATGACAAGTGTTAATCACGTGTTGTGTTTTACGCGGCAAACCCTTGATGAGCCTTGCACCATCTGCTTGCCAGTCCTTGGCATTGAACAGGGGTGACTGGAACACCAGCGATTTCACCCCTTTACCCCGTTTTCGGAGATAGTATTCCAGTGCCAGCGTGGTTCCCCAGGAACCGCCCATGAGGTGAAACTCATCCAATCCCCAGTTGTCAACCAGCAGAGCCAACTCGCCAACAAAGGTTTGAATGTTCCAGTGTTTCTTTTCAGTTTTGGAGCTCCTGCCGCCGCCGATCTGGGTGTAGCAGTACACCACCCTGTTATCTGCCAGTTGAAAGACATTGCCATCCGGTCGATGGGTTCCGCCGGGTCCGCCATGCAGCCAGATAACCGGGGTGTTCCGGTTTCGACCTTTCCTGGTGTAGTAGGTCTTCCCGAATTTATGCGTTATATAAGCCACTATTCCTCCATCTGTACAGGGACAGCCCCTGCCTGTGTATCCCATAGAGTATACTGAGTTTGCCGCTATAATATCCGGATCAATCATTGGAGACAGGTCTTGAATAAGAAAATTGTATTGATTGGAGCCGGTAGCTCGCAATTCGGTTTCGGAACCATGGGGGGTATTTTTTTGTAGCACGCGTGGTTGTTTGTGTGATGTAGCTCTTGTCGAGAGGCGTGTCTGCTGTGTGTCGCGCACGTGTGT
>CAZNFE010000238.1:0-5396 GCA_964571945.1 uncultured Pseudomonadales bacterium | reverse complement strand
GACACAATTCATGTTACCGGCTACTGGCTCAACGATTACAAGCGCTATTTCTGAACCTTGTGATTCAAATAGGTTTCGCGCCTGATCAAGGTCGTTATAATTGAGAGTCAATGTGTGTTCAGCAAGAGAAGTCGGTACACCTAATGAATCAGGTTCGCCCAGTGTTAAAGCACCGGATCCGGCCTTGACTAACAGGGAGTCGGAGTGTCCGTGGTAGCAGCCTTCGAATTTGACGATTTTATCCCGACCAGTGAAGCCGCGAGCCAATCGGATGGCGCTCATGGTTGCCTCTGTCCCGGAACTAACCATTCTTACCATCTCTATAGAGGGTACCAGTTCACAAATTCGGTCAGCCATCTGATTCTCTATTTCAGTCGGTGCGCCATAACCCAGACCATCGCTTAGTCTTTCACCCAGAGCAGTGATTACATGCGGGTGAGCGTGACCCAGAATCATCGGTCCCCAGGAACCCAAATAATCAATGTACCTCGTGTCATCTACATCCGTGATGTATGCACCCGATGCCTTTTTAATGAAGAGGGGGCTGCCGCCAACATTCTTGAATGCCCTTACAGGGGAATTTACGCCACCAGGCATGTGGTCATTTGCTTCTGTGAAGAGAGTTTCTGATCGTGTCATTGAGCACCAACTCATATAGGAATAGTGAAAGGCGAATTTTACGTTTTTGTTGAGCCTATCGCCACTTGCTATTAGCACCTGGTATTTGCATGGCCAATTGGCAGAGCAACATATTCTAAAAGTACGACGTTAATTTAAGGTACGAGATTGGCTTGCTGGGTTTCATGGGTCAGCAACCCCAGGGTTGAACTCGTTGGAAGGCGGCAGCTAAGGAAGACAGACTGATATACAAATGGTCTGTTCACTTTTTAACCTGGGTGATGGGTGATTATCGGTCTTTGTGGTAATCTACGGGTATACTAAGCAAGCAGGTTGATCCATTGCAGTTTCTGGGCGGGCGCTGGGGAATAGTCGAGTTACCTGGCAACAACAATTTGATGAAACGATAGAAATGACGGCGGTAAAAGGTAGCAAACAATTCAAGATGGTGGTGGTTCGTTCACGACCCTGGCTGAGATTGGCTGTCACGGCTATTGTCCTGGGTGTTGTTGGGGTGCTGCTTGCAGCAAGTTACTATTATGGAAAAGAGGCCGGGTTGTCATTAAAAGTGGCAGCTGTGCGAGAGCGAGACACCCTTCAGAAACAACTTAATGAGAGTGCGAGCATAATAAAAAATCTTCGACAGGGGATAGCTGATTTGAGTCTGGGGAAAGAGGTCGACACGAAGGCTAATGAGGAAGTTCGTCTTTCGGTCGAGTCGCTGCAGCAGGATATAGCTGATCTGAAAGAGGAAGTCAGGTTTTATAAGTCTGTGTTGATGCCCAATGTGTCGGAAAAAGGACTCAGGATCGAGCGATTGGACGTGAAGGCGACAGCAGACCCGAAAAAGGTTCGCTACCACCTGCTGTTGACGCAAGTGGTTGATAAACATGAATATATTCAAGGCGGAGTAGAGATGCAGCTGGTTGGGAAGAGGAATAATAAGCAAGTTAGCATCCCTTTCAATGAGGCGGCTCATCTGGAAGATGTCCCGATACGATTCAGGTTCCGATACTTTCAAAATATCGATGGCGAACTTACTCTTCCGGATGACTTCACCCCCGTTGAAATAATGGTTGTAGCGAATTCTACCGGCCGGAACGGCAGAAGGTTGGAGCGCCGTTTTGACTGGCAACTAGTGGGAGGTTAATTGCATGTGGGGATCAAAAAAGGATGTCAGAAAAGAAGCCGGAATTACATTGATCGCCAACAATTGCGAGGTAGTTGGGGATGTGTATTTTAGTGACCAATTGCTTGTCAATGGCATCATAAAGGGTAATGTCTACGCCAGAGAAGGGTCCAAGGCTACCGTGACAGTAAGCAAGAATGGAGTCGTGCGTGGCGAGCTTCGAGTACCAAATATCATCATCAATGGTCAGGTGATAGGAGACATCCACTCTGATAAGCATATTGAGCTGGCTGTCAACGCACAAATCAAGGGTAATGTGTACTATAAGTTGATTGAAATGGTAATGGGGTCCCGTGTTGACGGGAATCTAGTGCATGTAGCTGATGACAAGTCTCCAAATCTGTCCGTAAAAGAAGCCAGAACAATTCCTCAAGTAACGGCCGTGGAGAGTAAATCTGCCTGATGTAGCAGGATATCTGACTACTTGTTTTTTGTACGGATGTCACCATACTAAAGAGTAGTGTCATTAATCGATAATTTTGAGGGACCGTTCGCGTGCAAGAACCGACCACATATTCACCAGGTGAGTTAGTGTTCACTCATGCTGCAGCAGTGAAAGTAAAGAGTTTGATCGCCGAGGAGGGGAATGACAACCTGAAGCTGCGTGTTTTTATAACCGGGGGTGGCTGCTCTGGGTTCGAGTATGGTTTTTCGTTCGACGAAGATGTGGAAGATGACGATACCTGTATTGAGCAGGAAAATGTGACACTGGTTGTCGATGCCATGAGTTATCAGTACCTGGCGGGTGCAGAGGTTGACTTTCGGCAAGACCTGCAAGGGGCAAGATTTGTAGTGACCAACCCGAATGCCGCCACGACCTGTGGCTGCGGCAACTCATTCTCTATTTAGTAGCCAGTTGCCGCCGGACACTCGGTCAGGCTCCTAGTATTCACCTGAGTTGCAATAGTTGGGTAATTTGAGTTGTCAGAGATAGACCCGGGAAGGGTTAATCATTCGTTCACGGATGCGAGCACACGGGAATTGTCCAGGCTTTCCAGCCGCTGCACATAACCGGCAGTCTGTTCCAGAAACCGCACCGTTTCAGTATCCTTAATGGGTTCTGCCTGGGGCAGCTTCACCGTTCGTGGATTTCGATGCACACCATTGAGCAGAAATTCATAGTGCAGATGTGGAGCCGTTGCCCATCCTGATGAGCCAACATAGCCAATGACCTGGCCTTGTTTTACCCGCTTACCGGCTCTGATTCCACGGGCGAATTTCGACAAATGCAAATACTTGGTAGTGTACTGTTCACCATGTTGCAGAACGATATATTTACCGGAGGCACTGTTTTGTCTGGCGATGGATACTTTGCCATCACCGGAGGCAACAACTGGTGTACCGCGAGGAGCAACATAGTCAATTCCTCTGTGCGGCATGATGCGATGGTGAATTGGGTGTAATCGCTTCAGGTTAAATCTTGAACTAACGCGTGAGAAGTGGACAGGATCACGCAGAAAGGCTTTTCTCATACTCTTGCCGTCAGGTGTATAGTAGTTTCGGTCACCATTTTCGGATTGGTACAACACTGCAGAGTATTTGCTGCCCATATTGCTGAATTGAGCAGACAGAATTTCACCATCTGAGATTTTGACGCCATCAAGGAAGTCTTCTTCGTAGAGCAGTGAATAGGTATCGCCTTCGCGGAGGTCCAGAGCGAAACTTATGTCCCATTGAAATATATAACTTAATTTCATAAGAATGTTGTCAGACAAGCCTGATTTCTTGCCGGACTCATACAGTGACGGATGTTTTCCAGTAATGGTCGCAGATCGGTAGGTCTGGAAAACTCTGGGCTTAAGTTTTAGGTTATTAGCCTCAAACCCCTTATCATCTTTTGTTATTATTAGACTTTCCAGCGGATCCAGCTCGTATTTCAGTGCGTTTAATTCACCGGGAGAACCGATATCAAGTAGCAGTTTGCGGCCGGGGATTATTTTCTTGAGTACCTGCACATTCTGACCGAGTTGCATAATATTGTGCAAGTCTATGGGCGAAAGGCCAGATTCCGAGAAGATAACCGACAAGTTATCACCTGGAGAAATAGTCACTTCGTGCCAATTTGCTGTCAGCTCGGGGGAGCTTTGTGAGTTGGTGGCAGATGTATGTGTGGCTTCAGTCGCAGTTATTTTGAGAGAGATTGGGATCTGGACAGTGTCTGTTTCGGATTGCGCCGAACCTGTCAAATACAGCGATCCAACAATTACCGCTAACAAGAATGCGATTACCAGGTTTAACCTTGGATACGAGAAAAATGAATAGTTCAAATTACGCCTATATAAGCCAGATATCGTGTTAGGGTTTAATCTTGCTGTAATTTATCACATTAATGCTGTAACTAATTAAAATATAAATAAAAATTAATTTCAAGGGGTGCTTGGAGGGTGGCTTGAGTTATCCGGGTGCGACAAATGTCTTCTTTTTACATGCAAAACTTGAAATTATGACTAAATACTGTATTTTTGCGCATCCTAATCGCACTGATTTACTGGCTCAACTTCTGTCCTGAATCGTCCGATATCGCAAAGAGCGCCAAGAATACTCCAGGAAGAGGGCGGATAGAACACATTTAGACCAAATTGAAGACTAGAGGGGTTAATGAAGTGACAGGTGGACGAAATAATGAATAACCGGGACTTAATAAGCGATTTGCGAGAGCTTGGCCTGGTTGCGCAGGTGAGTGCAGAAGATGAACTCACGGATCATTTAGGAGCAGGAAGCCGGACGGTTTATTGCGGGTTTGATCCCACGTCAGATAGTCTGCACATTGGGAACCTGGTACCTCTCTTGGCCCTAAGAAGATTCCAGCTGGCTGGACACAGACCCATTCTGTTGGTTGGCGGTGCTACCGGGATGATTGGTGACCCTGGAGGCAAGACCGAGGAGCGAAAACTCAATCCGGCAGACGTGGTGAATGGCTACGTGGAGAAGATCAGGGTTCAGGCCAGTCGTTTCCTGGAGTTTGAGTGTGATGATAATGCGGCAATCGTTGTCGATAATTTTGAGTGGACCTCAGGAATGACGGTAATTGACTTTCTGCGTGACGTAGGCAAGCATTTTAGTGTCAATACCATGGTGCAGAAGGAGTCTGTACGTCGACGGCTTGAGGAAGATGGATCTGGTATCAGCTATACAGAATTCAGTTACATGGTATTGCAGTCGTATGACTTCGTGGTACTGAACCAGCGCTATGGCTGTACCATCCAGATAGGTGGCAGTGATCAGTGGGGTAATATTACCTCAGGGATGGAACTGATTCGGCGCACGGAGGGAGAACAGGCATTCGCCATGACATTCCCGCTCATCACCAAATCTGACGGTTCAAAATTTGGCAAGAGTGAGGAAGGGACTGTCTGGTTGGATGACAAAAAGACATCCCCGTACACTTTTTACCAGTTTTGGTTTAACTGTGCAGACGATGATGTCATTCCCTATATCAAGATATTCACCTTCTTTGATGATGAAGAGATGAAACAGCTGCTGGCTGCCCATGATCAGGATCCCGGTATGCGCGTGGCTCAGATTGCCCTGGCAAAATCGGTGACCAGTCTGGTGCATGGAGAATCCGGCTTGACTGCTGCACTCAGAA
>CAZNFE010000237.1:0-5398 GCA_964571945.1 uncultured Pseudomonadales bacterium | reverse complement strand
CAGGTCGATCATCTCAAGCGCCGCGCGGACGGCCTCTTGTCCCCCGGCATTGACAATCATCGCGTCGATGTACAGCTCAGCAAAAACTCCATATTCCAGCTTGGTGAGGCGATCGATGAGGTGCTGAAGAAGGCCATTGCCGGTAATCAGCCGCCGCAATCCAAAGATACGGTATTTGTCGATCTCAGGAATGCCTACCAGGACATGATGACGGTACTCATTCACCGTACCAAAACGGATCTCACCGCCGATCAGGTACTATTTCTTCAATTCGCGGTAGTTAAATTTGTCCTGCAGCAGGTGAACCGGCGGCTGGATCAAAGCATCAATAGTCTCAAGGATTCCGCTTCGCATCAGCAAAGCAGTGGCTCTGCCAAAATGCTGAATACTCATCAACAGATTGTCTGGCTGAGAAAACAATATCATTCGATCCTGTATCGGGCGAATCAACAGATTTTCAGACAACTCTCTCGTGTTGAAGTCAATCATTTGCGTGATGATCGGAAACACTATCTGGGAGGTAGTCTTCCGCAGATCGTTAATATCCTGTTCAATCCAATGCTGCATGCGGCTGCGCCTCAGGATGATGAATTGCTGTTCGATCAGTATAAATTGTGGAATGGTAAGAAAAAGGAAGGGTTTGCTACACTGAATGAAAAATGGGAGGAGGTTCTAAAAACCTGCCCAGACCTTGCAGAAGTAGAAGCGATCAAGTCTTCTTACAAGGTGGAAGCCACAGAGACTGCAGTATACGACGAATTAGGAGGGCTCTTCGCAGTCCAGTCGTTACTTGGTTTTACTGAAGAACAACGTGGGTCTGTTGATGAAACATTGAGCTGGATGGAAGAACCGGAAAATATACGAATCCTGTTCGACGAATCCATGGATGGGCAACGCCTATCCGAATTGAGAAAAAATAGTGGTTTCGGTGCCTGGTGGGCTTATCGGAGTCTGCGTAAGCGTGCCAACAAAATACTAAAACAGATGGCCAGGTATCTGAATAGCGGGGGCAGGTGGCAGAAATTAGCGGCATCTTCTGAGCTGCGAGATTTGTGGTCAAGAACCCTGGCGGAGATTTTTGAACCTCGCCAGTTAGATGAACTGATTGCCGGTGTTGCTTCGAGAAAAACCAGAAGTTTAATCAATGAACTGTCCGATGAAAATAGGATCCTGGTTAAAAAGATACAGGAAGCGAGCAAGCGAGTCGGTGTGCTGAGAAAAGAGCAGTCGAAGGACTTTATCTTACAACTGCTCGCCGATTTGTCGAGATATCGCCTGCACTTAAAGTACTATCGATTCGCGCATAAAATCTTTAACCACATCTCCGTGTTGGAGTCTGAGGAAGATATTGAGCTGTCCAGTAAGGGGAAACAGTCATACAAACTGTTTGGTGAAGCGGAAATTGAAAAGGCCGACTCCAGCATCATTCATCATGTGATCCTCAAGGCAGACGTCAGGGGCTCTACCACAGTTACATCAGAATTGGTTAACCAGGGGCTAAACCCGGCATCCTACTTTAGTCAGCGGTTTTTTGACCCGATTAGCCAGGTGCTTGAAACGTACGGCGCGGGAAAGGTATTTATTGAGGGTGATGCGGTCATTCTAAGTCTGATGGAACAAGAGGACGCGCCGCAACAGTGGTACAGCGTTTCTCGCGCCTGTGGTCTGGCCAGGGAGATGATTCAGGTTGTGGCTTCTAATAATGCATATTCGAAGCGGATTGGCCTGCCTTCTCTCGAAATAGGTATCGGCATTTGCTATTCCGATGGTGCACCGTTGTTTCTGTTTGATGAAGGCAAGCCCATCATGATTTCATCCGCCATCGGAGATGCTGACCGAATGTCATCCTGTTCATGGAAAATGCGTGAAAAGCACCAGGCGACCTCGTTCAACGTTGAAGTGTGTAATATTGCTGAAGGGGATAAGGACAGAGGTGAGAAGGGGCAACAGCAAATCCGATACAATGTGAATGGAATTCTGTTGGCAGAAGAAGCTGTTACGAAACTCATGTCCGAAATAATGCTGTCACGATTAACATTTAAGATATCAGGCGAAGATGTTGAGATGTTTGTGGGCCAATTTCCTGACGTGCAGGGCAAAAATCGCCACCTGGCCATAAGAAAGGCAAGATTGGGACTCTGGAAAGACGATCAGATAATCAAACATAACGATGCCGATGAATATTTTTATGAAGTAGTCACACATCCGAAGGTCCTGGCGCACGTAAAGGAATTGATCGCCTCCGGCAGCGCTACCAGGATTGATAAATAACAAAAGGAGAACACTTGTGCGTGCAGCAGTGATGAGAGATTCAAAAATGGTAGTAGACGAGATCCCGAATCCCGAGCCG
The DNA here is from genome assembly GCA_964571945.1 of uncultured Pseudomonadales bacterium. Lineage (GTDB taxonomy): Bacteria > Pseudomonadota > Gammaproteobacteria > Pseudomonadales > Azotimanducaceae > JASJXV01. The sequence continues at coordinate 3,048 of CAZNFE010000237.1, read as the reverse complement.
GGTCCGGGAGAAGTGCTGGTAAAAACACTGGCCTGTGGTATTTGTGGTTCTGATCTGCACACGCTTCGACACGGTCAAAAGATGGTTGAGATGTCCCGTGAATCCGGAGGGCCCTTTACGATGGATCTCAGCAGGGATGTGGTCATGGGCCATGAATTTTGTGCAGAGATACTGGACTATGGTCCTGGTACGACAAAGCAATTCAAACCGGGAAGCCGCGTTTGTTCAGTACCGGTCCTGATTCGACAATCCGGTGTTTGCAGTGTCGGTTATTCTAACGATGTACCAGGGGGGTATTCAGAGCAGATGGTTCTGAGTGAACCCATGCTGCTTGAAGTGCCCAACGGCTTGTCGACTGAGATGGCTGCATTGACAGAGCCGATGGCGGTGGGGTATCACGCGGTTGAAATGGCGCATGTCACGGGAGATGAAGTACCGCTGGTTATTGGCTGTGGCCCGGTCGGTCTGGCGGTGATCTCTGCATTGAAACTGAAGGGGATAGGACCAGTCGTTGCTGCAGACTACAGTGAAACCCGACGACAACTGGCGGTAACACTCGGGGCGGATGTAGTTATTGACCCGGCTGCTGATTCTCCTTATCAAAGCTGGTCTGAAGCGGCTTCTAAAAGCCCTGATGGTAAAGACCTGCCGGCAGATTTACTGACTGGTATGCCAGGTTTCAGACCAGGTGTCTACTTCGAATGTGTTGGCATACCCGGTGTGATAAATCAGATGATGGCAGGTTCTCAGCGAGGATGCCGAATCATCGTGGTCGGGGTGTGCATGGAACGAGATCAGATGCAGCCGTTTCATGGTATTGCCAGAGAACTCAATTTACAATTCGTGCTTGGCTATACGCCGGAAGAGTTTGCCAATACACTCTTAAAGATAGCCGATGGCTCGATCATCGCCGAACCCATGATTACCGGCACGATCGGGATCGAAGGCGTTGCCGGAGCGTTCGAAGACCTTGCTGATCCGGATCGCCATGCAAAAATCCTGGTAGAGCCCTGGCGGAAGTAACCCGTTCCCAAACTTTCCCTGCAACGCCTGCAAATTCAGACTGGTGTGCATTGCATCCGTGCGGGAGTTTTTGCAATTTGATATTGGCGCAAATTCCAGCGCCTTTTCATGGTAAGATCATGCGCCCTGTTAATTCAGTTTGATTACAAAGGAGCCGGCGTGGCCAGGAATCTGTTTCAGAAAGTATGGGATACCCATATTGTAGGTCCTCTCGAAAGTGGGCAAAGTCAACTGTTTATGGCGCTTCACCTCATTCATGAAGTGACCAGCCCGCAGGCCTTTGGTATGCTGAAAGACAAACATCTGGCAGTGGCCTATCCCTCCAGAACCTTCGCCACAGTAGATCATATAATACCGACCGATGATGACTCGCGTCCGCTACAGGATGAGATGGCCGAGAAGATGCTGCAGGTGCTGTCAGACAGTACTGCCGAACATGGCATCGAGTTCTTCATGCCCCGGAGCGGTAAGCAGGGTATCGTCCATGTGATCGGTCCGGAACTCGGTTTAACCCAGCCAGGTATGACAATCTGTTGTGGGGATAGCCACACGGCAACCCATGGCGCCTTTGGTTGCATTGCACTTGGCATCGGTACCAGTCAGGTTCGTGACGTGCTGGCGAGCCAGACGTTAGCCATGGATCCCCTCAAGGTAAGAAAAATCAGCATCGAGGGAAAGCTGACTGCAGGAGTGGGTGCCAAGGACGTCATCCTGCATATTATTCGAAATCTGGGTGTGAATGGCGGCGTAGGCTACGCATACGAATATGCCGGATCGGTGATTGAGCAGATGTCGATGGAAGAACGCATGACGGTCTGTAACATGAGTATTGAAGGTGGTGCACGCTGCGGTTACGTTAATCCGGACCAGACCACGTTTGATTATCTGAAGGGCAGATCCCGCGTACCGGCGGGCGACGCATGGGATACCGCGGTGCATCGCTGGAAATCATTTGCCTCGGATGCAGACGCGCAATATGACGATGAAGTCGTGTTTCAAGGTGAAGATATCAGACCGACAGTTACCTGGGGGGTTACACCTGCCCAGGCGGTTTTTATCGATGAAAGCATTCCCGACCCGGAACAGGTGGAAGGCCTGGACAAGGCACTTGTCACGGATGCTCTGGAATACATGCAGTTTGAACCGAATGCACCGATCAAGGGCATACCCATTGATGTGGCATTCATTGGCAGCTGCACAAATGGCCGTTTGAGTGATTTTCAGAAAGTGGCGGAACTGATCAAAGGGAAGAAAGTTGCCTCGTCAGTGAAAGCCATAGCAGTACCGGGATCCGAACAGGTAGACAAAGCTGCGCGAGAACTGGGTATCAATCTGGCATTTGAAGAGGCCGGATTTGAATGGCGATTGCCGGGCTGTTCAATGTGTCTGGCAATGAATCCGGATAAGCTGAAAGGCGATGAAATTTGTGCTTCCAGCTCGAACCGAAATTTTATTGGGCGTCAGGGCTCACCGACGGGCAGAACCATCTTGATGAGTCCCATTATGGTCGCTGCTGCTGCTATCAGCGGCAGCATCTCCGACACTCGTGAAGTATTCGATCTGGAATGAGGGAGTCATCTGTTATGCAGGATCAAAACATGCAAAAAATAAGCGGTACAGGCGTCTATGTAGAAGGAAACGATATAGATACCGACCGAATCATACCGGCAAGGTTTCTAAAATGCGTGACATTTGACGAGCTGGGACCGTCCTTATTCTACGATGTGAGGTTCAACGATGATGGGTCGTCGAAGCAGCATGTGTTGGATGAGCCAGCTTACCAGGGTGCGGAAATTCTGATTTCGGATGCGAACTTCGGTTGTGGTTCCAGTCGGGAACATGCCCCGCCGCGTATTCAGAATTTTGGAGTGCGAGCCATCACAGTCGAGCGGCAGGGGTGGGACTGGTGTGGTCGGAGCCCTAACAAACCGCTGCAGCAGACGGATCCGTCTTGTCACGCCCCGTGCACAGGCACGGGTCGCGCCAAGGCGGCCCGCAGCCGCGCGGCAACACGAGAGGGGATCG
>CAZNFE010000236.1:0-5412 GCA_964571945.1 uncultured Pseudomonadales bacterium | reverse complement strand
GGTTGGACATCAGAGTAATTTCTTGCTGGTTTGATTTATTCTCCAGTAGAGCGACCCACTGCTAACTGACTTTCATTCCCGGCTCAGCACCTTCGTGAGGTTCCAGCAGCCAGAGATCCTTGCCGCCTGGGCCAGCTGCCAGCACCATCCCCTCGGAGAGCCCAAACTTCATCTTGCGAGGTGCAAGATTAGCGACCATCACAGTGAGTTTGCCTTCCAGATCCTCCGGTTGATATGCTGACTTGATTCCGGCAAACACATTTCTGGTGTCTGAGCCGATATTCAGTGTCAGGCGGAGCAGACGATCAGCCCCTGCTACATGTTCCGCTTTTTCGATGCGGGCGATACGCAGATCCACTTTGGCAAAGTCATCGAACCCTATCTCCGGGCTGATAGTCGAATTTTCATCTTCGATGGAATCGTCAACCGGTGCTGATTCTTCCTTTGAATCGGCGATAACCCGTGCGATCTGATCTGCTTCAATTCGTGTCATAAGCGGTTTGAATTTGTTGATCGAGTGTCCTTGCAGCAAATGATGGCGGTCATCCCAGCAAAGTGGGTCCACGTTGAGAAAGGATTCGGCAGCTTCAACCAGCTGCGGAACGACAGGCTTGAGGTAAATAACCAGCAGCCGAAACATGTTCAAACCGTCAGAACAAACCTGTTGCACCTGATCTTCCTGACCTTCCTCTTTGGCGAGTACCCATGGCTTGTGTTCATCAATATACCGGTTTGCATGGTCCGCCAATGCCATAATCTCGCGGATTGCCTTGCCAAAATCCCCTGCCTCATAACTGGCGGCGATGGTTTCACCTGCATCTGTCATGTCAGCAAGAATGTTCTTTGCACCCGTCTGATCAGACAAGATCCCGGCAAATTTCCGGTTAATGAATCCGGCGCATCGACTGGCGATATTCACTACCTTGCCTACCATGTCCGAATTCACGCGAAGCACAAAATCTTCCAGGTTGAAGTCAATATCATCAATGCTGCTGGAAAGTTTCGCAGCGAAGTAATAGCGCAGATATTCTGGGTTCAGATGATCCAGATAGGTGCGGGCATTGATAAAGGTGCCCCTGGACTTCGACATTTTCTGGCCGTTTACCGTGATAAATCCGTGCGTGTGTATCGCTGTGGGTGTTCGGTAATCGGCACAACTTAACATTGCCGGCCAAAACAGTGCATGGAAATTGATGATGTCCTTGCCGATGAAGTGATGTACCTCACAACTGGACTCTTTGCTCCAGAAATCCTCGAATACCAGTCCATCCGTGTGCTTGCAGTAATTCTTGAAGCTGGCCATGTATCCGATCGGTGCATCCAGCCAGACATAGAAATATTTACCTGGCGCATCTGGAATCTCGAATCCAAAATATGGCGCATCGCGACTGATATCCCAGTCTTGCAGCCCGGTTTCCAGCCATTCAGACAGCTTGTTGGTTACCTGGTTCTGCAGGGTGCCGCTTCGAGTCCAATCCTGGAGGAAGTTCTGATAACTGGATAGCTTGAAGAAATGGTGATCTGATTCCTTCTTTACAGGAGTGGCACCCGAGACGACTGATCTGGGTTCAATCAGATCGGTTGCCTCATACGTGGCCCCGCATGCCTCGCAGTTATCGCCATACTGGTTTTCGGTCCTGCACTTTGGGCAGGTCCCGACAATAAAACGATCAGCGAGGAACATATTCTTTTCAGGATCATATAACTGTTCCACTGAACGGATTTCGATCATGCCGGCCGCTCTGCAGGCGAGGTAGATCTGCTCGGAGAATTCACGATTTTCATCCGAGTGCGTGGTGTAATAATTATCGTGGCTAATCCGGAAATCCCTGAAATCCGCATCGTGTTCAGCCTTGATTTTCGTGATCAGTGTCTCCGGCTTAATGCCCTGCTGATCCGCCTTGAGCATGATGGCTGTGCCATGGGTATCATCTGCGCAGACGTAAATACACTGGTGACCGCACATACGTTGAAACCGTACCCAAATATCGGTTTGGATATGCTCAAGTAAATGTCCCAGGTGGATGGAACCATTGGCATTTGGTAACGCACTAGTCACCAGAATGCGGCGTTTAGTAGCACTGCTCATTGCATTTTTGCCGGGTTGTGATTTTCAGGGTGCGTAATATAGCCGTTGAAGCGGAAATTTTCATCTCTCTTTTGAAAAGCAGTTGTTTTCAATTGTGTTGATTCCATTCATAATCCGCCCTCTTTTATCAATTGGTACACGACTAATGGCGATAACACGAGCCCAGGCAACAGAAGCCCTGAATGAAATCATGGATCCCTACACAGGCGATAGCCTCTCGACTGCTATGACGGATTTTTCCTCCGATGAACGAAGTGTCTTGCTCAGTCTGGTGCTAGGCTATCCGGCTGCGGGTATTCGAGACACTCTTACGCAGCAGATCACCGACCGGCTGCAACAGTTGCAGAGACCGCTGGAAGTCAATGTGTTGTTTGATTGGAAAATTGCACCCTTCACATCAGGCCAGGGTGAACCGATTACCGGTGTGAAGAATGTGATAGCGGTCGCATCAGGCAAAGGAGGGGTTGGGAAATCCACGGTTGCTGTGAATCTCGCGCTCGCCCTGCAAGCCGAAGGAGCCAGAGTTGGCTTGCTGGATGCTGATATTTATGGACCCAGCCAGGGTTCAATGCTCGGTGTCGCTGCGAACACGCGACCAGAGATCTATGATCAGTCCTTGCTGGAGCCGATCATGGCGCATGGTATCCCGAGTATGTCGATGAGCTATCTGGCATCGGAACAGACACCGATGGTATGGCGAGGTCCAATGGCCAGCGGGGCATTGCAGCAATTACTCGGACAGACACACTGGGACAACCTGGACTATCTGGTGGTCGATATGCCACCGGGTACCGGAGATATTCAATTGACGTTGTCCCAGCAGGTACCATTGAGTGGTGCGATCATCGTGACCACACCACAGGATATTGCGCTGCTGGATGCGCAGAAGGGCATCGAAATGTTTCGCCAGGTGAATGTACCGATTCTGGGCATTGTCGAAAACATGAGCGTACATATTTGCAGTGAGTGCGGTCATCGGGAAACGATATTTGGTGAAGGCGGTGGTCAGGCGATTGCCGCACAGTATGATACCCGGCTGTTGGCTGGATTGCCGCTTTCCATCGAGATGCGCCAGATGCTCGATCAGGGCCAGCCCCCGGTAGCAGTTGATCCCGATGGCGAGCTATCCCTGTTGTTTCGTGATATGGCGCGTACTGTGTCTGCCGCTATCTGCAGCGGTCAGGCTGAGGGCGTGAATCAACCGGTGATCCGCGTGGAAAATGATTGATGAGTTTCTGGTTGATAAATGAATGATCAGGAAATTATGCGGCCAGTGTTTTTAGCCTTCAGTTACGGAGAACGGTAGTTATGAGTATCAAATCAGATTTGTGGATTCGACGTATGGCAACCGAGCAGGACATGATCAGCCCGTTCGAACCAGCCCAGATTCGCGATGGCGAGTGTGGTCGCGTGATTTCCTATGGTACGTCGAGCTATGGGTATGATGTCCGCTGTTCCGATGAGTTCAAGGTGTTTACCAATATCCACTCCGCCACCGTTGATCCCAAGGCGTTCGATGAGAAGAGTTTCGTCGATGTAAAGAATGATGTGTGTGTTATCCCGCCCAATTCGTTTGCCCTGGCAAGTACGGTTGAATATTTCCGGATTCCCAGAAATGTACTCACTATCTGTTTAGGCAAATCAACCTATGCCAGGTGCGGCATCATCGTGAATGTGACCCCGCTGGAACCCGAGTGGGAGGGGCACGTCACACTGGAGTTCTCGAATACCACCACCCTGCCGGCAAAGATTTATGCCAATGAAGGCGTCGCGCAGATGCTGTTTTTTGAGTCTGATGAAGAATGTGAAACATCCTACAAAGACCGGGGCGGTAAGTATCAGGGGCAGACCGGGGTTACGCTACCGCACGCCTAGTACTCAATCGCCCCTGACAGCCGCCCCGTTCACCTCCGCTTCCTGCAGCCACAGTGTGAAAGCGGTTTTCCCGGCTTTGATTTGTACCAGGCGTGCGAGCAAAAACTGCCAGTCCTTTGCCAGCCAGAAAATGGTTTCACGTTTGTTGTTGCTGCCGGTCCGGGTAATCTTTACGGTATTTAATTTACCGACCGGTGTGTCGATAATTTCTTCGCCCAGATTCTTGAATTGATAGGTCTTGATGCGGCCGCCATCGGCAATCTGGTAAATGAGTTCTCTTGGTTGTGGTAATCGGGAATAATTGTGCAAAAGATCAGCACGCATTTGAATCTGGTATAACAGCTTGTCCAGGACGCCGTCGGGAATGTCCATCTGCCAGGGTTTGGATTGCACATCGTTCAGAACCTGATGAGCAGCCCAGTCAAATTTTAACATTGCCTTGCGATTTTTACCGATGCCGTGCCGATGGTATTGATATTCCTCCGGCACCAGTTGATCATCCGCTTGTTTGCTGAAGGTAGATTGTTCCTGAATGGAAATCAGCATCGAACTGACCGATGCTGAAAATAGGTAGCGATTCTCGCTTATCTTTGACAATTCCCGGATACCTTTTGCGTGCACCGGAACACCTCGATATTTTGCCTTGTATATCGCATGAAATGGTACCAGTTCGGCTGCTCGGGACTGGAGTGAATATGGCAGGAACGATAACAGTAACAAGCAGGTGATGAGTGGCATTTGGTAGCATCGAATGCGACCGGGCAGACTGCGAATGCTTTGCTTGATTTGGCAGATTGTCATGATTTACTTCACCTTGCAGAGTCATTTAAGGTTGGCCAGCGGGCAAAAGGAAAAACATTTGCATTCCCACCTGAAACAGAGGTTTCCTGACTGTCATTAGACCCTGAACTGATTCCAGTAGTTTCAAATTGTAGCCGTTAATTCCTGATCAGAGCGCAATCTGGTCTGGGAATGTGTCCAGGTACGCAATCCGGAACGGCATCCGGGTAATTCACCGTGCGGAAAATTGCGGCCAGTTACTCCTATAGGGAGCACCACTGAGGTAACATAGAAGTTTTGCACAGTTTCATTACACAAGTATGATCAGAATCAGGATAGGATGTGTCGTGCTGGGTCTGTCGATTTCTTGCAGTACGACAGCAGCCGAAGTGGAAAATCTCTTTGCAGCCGAAGTGATGGTTGCGTCCCAATCAGCCCGGGCACTGGCTCAGGGGGCAAGACAGGGTATGCATCAGGTTCTGGTGAAAGTCTCCGGGAATTCCGGGGTGGATGACAATCCGATCATCGAACGCGCCCTGTCGCTGCCGCAGGATTACTATGATCAGTACAGCTATGAAACACCTGACAGAGAATTGATTGCACCGGCCAATGGGGATGCCACGCAAATTCTTAAAATCCACTTTGAATCAGATGCAATCGTGCGCCTG
>CAZNFE010000235.1:0-5461 GCA_964571945.1 uncultured Pseudomonadales bacterium | reverse complement strand
GCCTGGACCTGAGTTTTATTGCTGCTTCTCGCATTGAGCTAATTGTATTGTAAACATCCATCTGTCTTAATAGCTTGTATCCGCATCAGTGCCGGGAAAAGTTATACCTACCGCTCAGCTCCGACAAATCGGAACGTTGCGCTCAGCCCATACTACCTGACTCTCGTAATTTGCATACGTAAATGCTGCCGCCGATCAATTTTGAGTACATAAAATTGAACTAGGTAAAGCAGTGTTCAGGGGCAGGGAATTTCCCTTGCTGTACTGCTTCGACATAAGCGGAGAGCGCCCCCTGAATACCATTCGTGCTTTCGGGTAGGAAGTTCTTTACGAATCTGGGCAGCTTGATATCTGGCGGTGTGATGCCAAGCATATCGTGAACTACCATAATCTGGCCATCGGTATCTGGACCTGCTCCGATACCTATGACTGGTATAGACAGCGATTCGGTAATTTCCTTTGCCAGATAAATGGGTACACATTCCAGGAGCAGGATGCTGGCACCGGCTTCTTCAAGAATCTTCGCTTCTGCGATCATCTTTTCTGCCTGCTTGGGATTTCGTCCCTGTACTCGATAACCGCCAAGACGGTTGATGGATTGAGGCGTTAAACCCATATGCGCACAGACAGGAATACCTCGCTCGCTCAACAGACGAGTCGATTCGGCTAACCATGCGCCACCCTCCAGCTTTACGATCTGCGCACCCACCTGCATGAGCGCAGCAGAGTTTTCCAGTGTTTTTGACTCCGAAGCGTATGTCATAAACGGTAGGTCAGCCATCAGAAGAGCGCCGCGGATACCTCTGGATACACATCTGGTGTGGTATATCATGTCATCCATGGTGACCGGCAGAGTGCTGTCATGGCCCTGGAGCACCATACCCAGAGAATCACCCACGAGAATAACTTCGATACCTGCTTGAGACTCCATATCTGCAAAACCTGAATCATAGGCAGTCAGGCAAGCGAATTTTCGGTGCTGTTTTTTGTAGCTGTTAAGCGTATTTAGAGTTACAGGACGTTTACTGGACTGTGTACTCATCGCAATTTCTCTTACAGAATTGAAGGAGCAGGATTGTAATAGTGTCGGCCATTTTTGATATTGACCAGAGATCCTACCAATTGTTGGTATTCCTCTTCATCGTTAATCAGATCAACCTCGGTGGTGTTGACTATCAATAATGGAGACGCGTCATAATAGTGGAAAAACTCAGTATATGCCGAACTAAGCTGCTGCAGGTAATCTTTGTCTATCAATAATTCAGCTTTAGCACCTCTGCGCATGATTCGCTCCATGAGAACATCCGGGGGTGCCTGCAGGTACACTACCAGATCTGGAATAGGGGCATCGATCGCAAGATGCTCGTAGATTTTGTCATAGAGTTTCAGCTCATCAGCATCAAGGTTAATTTGGGCAAACAAGCGGTCTTTTTCCATCAGGAAATCAGAAACACGTACTGGTTGGAACATATCGGCCTGTCTGAATTGCTCGATCTGGCGAGCACGTTCAAATAAAAAAAACAATTGTGTTGGCAGAGCTGCCTGTTTTCTATTTTGATAAAAACGTTCCAGAAACGGATTGCTCACAGAATTTTCCAGCAGGGCCTCATAGTTAAATGATTCTGCCAAACGTTTGGTAAGGGTAGTTTTCCCCACGCCAATTGGCCCTTCTACTGTGATCAACCTGGGGATGTTATTCAGATCGGAAGCCACACTCAAGTTATGCTCCAGCCCATAATATTAATGAGTCTTCACTATGCAAGCCATTGTAAAAAACGGCAAGGAATTTAGCCAATACTTCCGGGGTCGCTGTGAATCGTACGGCAAAGTCTGAATGACTCATCTTGATCGTGTCGACTTTCGTGCTTTCTTTTTGGGTCTGTTACCCAGTTTGTGCAGCATGATTTCCCTCCCTTCATCATCCTGTTCCTGAAATTCAGTCCACCAACGTCCCGTGTCACCCGAGGTCTCGCCGGCGGCTTCCCGGAGGAGCAGAAAGTCATAGGCTGCTCTGAAGCGTTTGTGCCTGAATGCAGCTCGAACGCGACGCGCCTGTCTTGCCTTCAGACGGACCTGCAAGTCCCAGATTTCCCTGGCGGGTGTTGAGTAACGTCTTGGTAGAGAGATATAGAATGATTGATGCTCAAGTATGAGAGGAGCAGCGATGTGACAGGCACTGAACTGGCTGTGACCATCGGCTTGCAGCGCGATAGATTGTTGCTGAAGCTGAGGCCACAGGAGTGCAGCGAATACAAACGCAGGGGTTACCGGTCTGTTTTCACGGATGCGTTCATCTGTGCTGCGGAGTGCCAGAATGATAAACTGATGGGTCTCTGGCGAGAGCGCCTTGACAGTGTCCGGGAAAAGCCACTCGAGTAGCCGATATTCTTCCAGTAGCAGGAATGTCTGTTCTGCCTGGCCGGCCATGAACAACTTTAACACCTCTTCGAACAAACGGGCTGGCGGTATATTGCTTAAGAGATGTGAGAGTGACTTTATCGGTGTGGCTGAATTTGGGTGAATATTGAAATTGAGTTTAGCTGCGAATCGTATTGCTCGAATCATTCTTACCGGATCTTCACGATACCTGGTTTCCGGGTCACCAATCAGCCGAATGACTTTGTTCTCAAGATCATTGATACCCCCGGTCAAGTCATATACTTTCTGCTCATCTGCCTGGTAGTAGAGAGCATTAATAGTGAAGTCACGGCGGCTGACATCATCTTCGAAGGTGCCGTAGACATTGTCACGTAGAATCATCCCTGAATCTGCATGATTGTCCTCATGGGAAATCCGGTCATGGTGTGCTCTAAAAGTGGCGACCTCTATAATCTCCCGGCCAAACCGGATGTGTAGAATCTTGAATCTCCTGCCAATATGTCGGGAATTACGAAACAGTCCGCGAACTTCATCTGGATGAGCATCGGTTGCTACATCAAAATCTTTTGGATGCAGACCCAGAAGCAGGTCTCGTACACTACCACCTACCAGAAATGCCTGGTAACCGGCGTCTGCCAAACGTTTCAGAACTTTGAGCGCATTAATGCTGATGTGTTCTGAAGGAATGCTTTGGGTCATTGTGATTGAATCAAATTGCAGCAGGCAACAGAGTCCAATTTCCTCGGAGGTTAAATCCTGATAGTAACAGAGAAAGGCTGCAATACTCATGGAAAATTAATAAATGAGAACACCTCCACACTGGCGGGTGGATCGTTGATATCAAATCAAAGGTGCAGATTGCCGGGTGCATTCGAGCGATCGGTTCCGCATTCATTGATCGCTATCCCCATGGAGGGGATACCAATCGGAATACCTCCGGCTTCGCCGAAGAATTGTTCTTGAACACAGTTGAGCAGGACAAGCAGAGGTCGCAAATGGTTACAACTTTCGTACTCCAAAAAAAGAAAAAGAGCTATAAAAATAGCTCTTTATATTCTTTTTCTTATTACCAGAAGTTGCTTTTATTAGATATTATTATTGTTATGAGCTAGCTTTATTCTTATTGTTGCTAGCTGGTATACATCTATGCACTAAGTGTGCCATAAGAGGATCTGTTAAAAAACAATGGGTTGGGAGGAGGCTGGTGAATCATTATTTGTTACCTGTTACCTTCTGTTACCCGAAATGAGAGATTTGGTAACACTTCCGAATCTTAGACTGTTACGAATATCAACTGCACGGGTGAAAGATTCAGAATTGCTGATTTCGTGAAATATCCTAACGTTTTCGAGATTTTTTTCGTGGAATATTCAATCGTTGTCGCCGTTCCCAGAGATTTTTACGGCTGATTCCTAATCTTGCCGCCAGTTCGGTTTCTGTCATGGTGTCCTGATTTTCCAGAACAAACTTCTGGAAATAGCCCTCAAGCGATGAGCTTTCCGGGTGCCCGTCATCGGTCGATGCAAGTGGGTCAGAGTCTGCGGGTGTGTCGTGATCTATTGCGAGGAGATCCGGACTAATTGTAGATCCCTCACATAGAATGACCGCTCTCTCGATGGCATTTTCCAACTCCCTCACATTTCCCGGCCAACGATATCGCTGCATCGACACAAGAGCAGCCTTGGAGAAGGATAATCTTTCCTTGCCCATGTGATCACAGGTGCGCATGAGAATAGCATGAGCGAGTAGATCGAGATCGCCCTCACGAGAACGAAGAGGCGGGATGGATAGCTTGAGTACGTTCAGGCGATAATAGAGATCTTCGCGAAATTGTCCGTTCCTGGTTAGCTCCTGTAAATTCCTGTGCGTTGCAGCTATGAGCCGAACATTGACCTTTCGTGTCTCTGTTGAACCCACTCTTCGTATTTCACCTTCCTGCAGTACCCTCAGCAATCTGGCTTGTGCATCTAACGGCAATTCACCTATTTCATCAAGAAATAAAGTGCTGCCATCCGCTGCTTCCACCATCCCCATTCTGGTGGCAGTCGCACCGGTAAATGCCCCTCTTTCATGACCGAATAATTCGGATTCAATTAACGTGTCCGGGATAGCAGCACAATTCAATGAGATTATTTCATTCATATTTCGATCGCTGCCATTGTGCAATGCCCTGGCGACCAGTTCTTTACCTGTTCCAGACTCGCCTTCGATCAAAACATTAGTTTTCGTTGGTGAAACTTTCCGTATTTGCTCCATCAAATCAAGCATTGCCGAACATTTTCCCAGCATGCCATTGATCGGAGTTGAGCCAGAGGGAAATATTTTACTATCACCGATGGTGTTGTTGATTGTGGTTAGCAGTTCCTCGTAGTCAAATGGTTTGGCTATATAATCTGCTGCACCCAACTTCATCGCATCGACAGCAGACCTGAGGCTGGCATAACTGGTCATTATCAGGACCGGTACACCGAGTGCGAGTTGGATAATGTCTGTACCGGGAAGACCAGGCAATCGGAGGTCAGTAATGATCAAAGAAAAATCCTGCAACTTGAAGGCATCGGTTGCTTCATCCACAGATGAAGCTTCGCTGATTTCAAAACCCTGCTTTTCAAGAAATCTTTTCAGTGCTGAGCGAATAATTACTTCATCTTCGACTATCAATATGCTGCTCAAAATGATTCCCCTGGACTGAATGGAGCCCTCGAGGTCTGGCTCCGTTCGGTTCCGTTTAATTTGTCATCCGGAAGAGAACCTGCCCTGATAAATCGTGGTAGCTCCACTGTAACGCACGTACCATGTGAACCTGATCTGGTTGGACTCTGGATATGGATGTCACCCCCGTGTTCGTGGATAATTGAATATGCAATTGCCAGTCCGAGGCCGGTTCCCTTGCCTGGATCCTTGGTTGTATAAAACGGTTCGAGGACTTGTTTCAAGTGTTCATTTGAGATCCCGGGACCTTCATCGTTGATGTCAATAAAGACTTTCTCTTTGGTGGTTCGGGAATCAATGGTGATGCTATTGCCCGTCTTTGATACGTCTCTTGCATTAGTGAGGAGATTAACAAATACCTGGGAAAGAC
>CAZNFE010000234.1:0-5475 GCA_964571945.1 uncultured Pseudomonadales bacterium | reverse complement strand
GCCCGATATGCATCTCCTTTGCCAGATTCGGGGAGGAGTAGTCGATTACGATAGTTTCCGGTTCGCACTTTTGCATACCGAGTCTTTCGTCACTCCGGATCAAGCTCAGACAATTGACCAGATAATCCTTCCGGAGTTTGATGTTGATAAATCCCGGACCAGCTATCTCGAGATTTTCGACGATTTCTTCAAGATTGAGAAATCGCAAAACGACCTCGGCCAGCTCGCGGGGATTCTTGCGGTTATGTTTGGCAGCAGCCATAACACCATTAGCCTGATATTCTCCAAATTCGGGTCGACCGGCTTGTTTTACGACCGCAGAGAATTCTCCGTTGAGCTCTAGCGATCGGAGTGCCTGGCTAAGAGCCTTCGTAATGTCCTGATCCAGTTGTTCTCTGATATTCATCTTAATGTCGGTAACTTTGCCAATTTCCGAAACTTATATTTTCGCCGCGTATGTATGCAGCACACTTTTGTGACCAAATGTTGCACAAACAAATCAATATCACTTCGAATTCCTGATCGGAAATTCCCTGGTAAAAGGTCCGAAAGTGCAAAGGAGCAGTATGTTAGCCAAATTGTAGCCTGGGGTCTAACTGTGAGGCCGTTTATCGGGAAAAATTCTGTAGCAAGCTCATCCGGTTTTGATCAGAAGTTTACTGCCTGTCTGAGCCAATCGAATTCAAAAAAGCGGGATGAAAGGCCAAAAGACTTGAGAGAGCGAACTGGTAAAAATGTTAGAGCCATGGAACAGCTATGTACACACTATTCGATATCCGTATGGCAGCGCGAATACGGGATAGTAACTTTGTGGTTATGAGCTCTTTATCCTACATGGCAGGGATATATCGCACATCCAATGGGGTGGATGTAAGCCTTGTCCCACATTGATACTTTCTTGTTGAGAAAGCAGTGACTATTTATTCCCGAATGGTTTATTGCTGTAAAAATAACGCATACAGGCAATATGAATCGATAAAAGTCGGTGCTAACTATATTGATCAGTGGGGTCAGGAATAGATTATGCGACATCAACAAACTTGTTTTCATCGGGGATTATAGCCTTTCTGTGGCCCACGTTTTGTGTCTTATACACAACAATCACTACCGGAATCTGCTGCTCTCCAGATCATGTTTAACAAAATCGTATCGAGTCGAACACCTCCTAACTGATTGATATATAATAACAATACATGAAAGTGTTGTGTTTGATTCTGACGCTGACTGCAGATAAACCTGGCTCAGGTATAGTGAAGTTGAAAGTTATCACCAAAGTTATCCACAGGCTTTGCATAAATCGATTCCTTACATTGACATTAAGTTAGTGCTTACTAACGGCATACTTTCCTAAACTTGATCGTTGCACCTGATTTTCCAGCTGGATAGATTCTATTTCGTGCATTTTTCTTCGAATAATGAGCTTTCGGTGCAATTGCCGGGGTCCCGCTCCTGGCAGGGTAGTCTCGAACAGCAGTTGTATCGAATCATTCCTCGGAATCCAACATAGAAACTGGACTCTGTGAAAATGAACCAGACCGTCCGTAGCCATGAATTGCGGGTGTTCATCTCCTGACAAGAACTACTTAGATGCAGTATCAAAACTGGTTTTTCAAGCGGTGCCGCGACCGGAGATGAACGAGCTAATCAAGCAAAGTTCTAATCTCATTCAGTAGCTGGTCAGGGCTGTAGGGCTTCTGTATGAGGTGATAGTTTTTTTCCAGGATGAAATTTGTGTGTACCCCTCCTGGAGAATAACCGCTTGCGAACAGGACGCAGGGGTTTGGGTTGATCTCCTGCATCGCGATCATGACTTGCTCACCCATCATCTTCGGCATGACAACATCCAGCAGAACCAGGGATATATCGTCGCTAAGATGTTCGTAAATTTCCAGTGCCTCCGGGCCATCTTCAGCGACCAGCACACTATAGCCATGGTTGCTCAATATTCGCTCGGCTAATCTCCGGACATGTTCATTGTCCTCAACCAGCAGGATTGTTTCAGTTCCCCCCTGTGCATCCGCACTTTCCTGAACAGACAAATCAATTGGGGATTCCTCGATTGCAGGCAGGTAGATATCGAAAGTGGTCCCAATATCCGCTTCACTGTGAACATGCATAAATCCCTGATGCTGTTGTACGATACCGAACACAACTGCCAACCCCAGGCCGGTACCCTCTCCCTCTGGTTTGGTTGTGTAAAATGGTTCAAATATATGTTCCAGGCTTGCTTCGCTGATCCCGGTACCGTTATCTGTCACAGACAGTTGCATAAACAAACCCGCTCTCGACCATGGGTGCCGGGCTACGAAGTCGTTGTCAATAATAGTATTCCGGGTCTGGATCAGTAGTTTACCTCCCTCATGCATGGCATCCCGGGCGTTTAGGCATAGATTGATGAGCACTTGTTCAATTTGTCCCGGATCGGCCAGAATCGTTCTGATTCCCTTCGTCGAACTGACATCCAGCTCGATATTTTCCGGTAACAGCCGCAGAATCATCATCTGCAGGTCTGAAATCAGATCATTCACGTTAATTGGCGCAGGCTCGATGATCTGACGTTTACTGAAGGTGAGAAGTTTGCGCGTTAATGCCGCTGCGCGGTCACCCGCTGCTTTGATCTCACCAATGAATTCCCTGGTTTCGTTCACTAATTCTACTTGACTCAACGCCAGGTCCGCATAGCCCAGAATAGCAACCAGCAGGTTGTTGAAATCGTGGGCAATGCCACCAGCGAATTGTCCAATCGAATCCATCCGCTGAGAAACCTGCAGTTGACTTTCAAGTTTTCTTCTATCCAGTTCTGCCAGTTTGCGCTGGGAGATATCCCTCGCTACGCCTACTACACCGTAGGCTTTGCCGTTTTCGTCCCGCATAAAAGAGGCTTTAATTTCAATCGAAATCCTGCCACCGTCTTTCTTTATAACCTCCAGTTCTACCACCTTACTCGATTCGGTATTGGGTTCATTGCCATAAGAGGAGAGCTGTTCTTCCAGCAATTCCTTCAGGTAATCTTCTGTGGCATCGGGAATCAGTGAATTGAAAGGAGCACCTAATCCTTCGGCAGGGGTGTAGCCCAGAAGAGTTTCCACTGACGGGCTCAGGTAAGTAAAGTTCAGGTCGAGATCAGTCGTCCAGATCACATCCTGAACGTTGTCAGCAAGCAACTGATACATTGCGCGAGTGGCCCGATTGACCTGCTGTGCCTCCCTGGTGTTGACTATTTCCTGTTCGAGTTCTCTATTCCGTGCGATTAACTCCGCACGTGTTCGTTCCAATTCAAGGGCAGTTGATCGAGCGCTCTTGAGCCAGTTCCAGTACCTGCGGAATCTGGCAAGCAAGTGTATACGGGTGGTATAGGTAACATCGTAAACGGCTCCTCTTTCTGTACGTGTCATCTTAACCTTGGCCTGGGGATAGCCCTGCAGTTGTGGGAGTTTCATCAATTGCGCCAAAATTGCCAGGTGAAACACTTTCGATGGTTGCAGCTCATCTTTCATTCGATAGTCAAGAATAAGATGATTCGAATCGACTTCTTCAACGGTTACGTCCAGAGGGTAAAGTTGGGTGATGAGGCTATCTTCCCCAAACGCATAACAGAATAGTTCTTTCAGTCCGTAAACCAGATGACCCATCAACTTAATCATCCGCAGAAGGTTGGCAGATGCCTTTAACTGCTCGAATAGTTCTTCGTCATCCACGAGTTCGTTAATGTTGCTACACAAAACTGTAAACTCCTGCCAGCTGATGTATTTACTATCATCGAGCAACATGTCTCTGCTCAATGAAGTACCCACGGTCAGTTTTTCCAGGGGGATATGATTCAGTTCAGACAGGTGTACGACGAGATGAAGGTTTCTCGCTGAAACTCGATGGGTGTTGTGTGGAGTGATATTTTTCATTTTATGGCACTGGATGCAAAGAACATTCGTCAGTGGAAGGGAAGCACCTGGTGGCAAACACCGTTTCAATCAGACTGAGCCCCGGCATTAAACCAAAGCTAGTTTGTGTCAGCCAAGGCAACATCGGCGCCATACTGGCACTTTTCGTGTTCCATCACCCGGTCTATTTCCTGGTGGCTGTTCTTAACAATATCATGATATTCATCAAGTTCGCAGATGCCGCGTTCATTTATTTCGTATACGCCACGCGATTTGCGCCGAAACCAGTGGTAGTGGTTATTTGCCACTATGCTTCTCGCCTTCTCACCTGCACCCAGATCCCTCAGTCGTCTGGTACTGAGAGGGCCGAATCTGTCAAGACAGCAGGCAATAAAGATTGCCTTTTCCCGGTAGGCGGTAATCAGTCTGGTCCGGTTGCTTCCTCCCACATTGTAGTCACCGGAGCGACCATTCAGTTCGGTTAGCAGTGCTTGACTGTGTTTACCGGCTTTCAAAGAGCCCTGCACGGAATCGGGTAACGGGGGATCAAACACAATCTTGACCCGAGGACCTAACTTGCTGAAACGAACAGTAATCAGGCCGAGTTTCAATGCTTTCAGTATTCGCATTACACCGCGGTAGTGACGCGACTTCCGCACTGGTTCAACGATGGCTACATAGACGGATGTAGTATATTTCAGGCGGTCTGTTGCCTGTATCAGCAGCTTGATGTTGGGTGAACGTTTAAGCTCAATGATGATCAGCTCGTTTTTTTTCGATGCCGTCATATCGCAGCCCAGCACTTCAGATCGAACCGTATATCCGTTGCTGACCAGAAAATCTCTAACAGGTGCATCTAAATCTGTTTCTCTGATCTGAGGTGCAGTTTTCCCGGTTCGTTTACGAGGCAATGATCTGTCCTTTAATTGTTAGACAAAGGTACCGTGGTTTAATGACCCCAGGGGTGCAGCAGTTCCTGAGGTATATGCAACAGGTTCAGTATCCGTGCGACGACGAAATCAACCAGATCATCCAGACTTTTGGGTTGCTGATAGAAGCCGGGACTTGCCGGCGCGATGGTTACTCCTAAACGTGTAAGGTCCAGCATGTGTTTGAGATGAATTGCTGAGAGAGGCATTTCACGTGGTACCAGAATTAACTGATGGTTCTCTTTGATTGCGACATCTGCCGCTCGATGGATTAGATTCCTGCCGGCCCCTGTGGCAACTGCGGCCAGGGTGGCACTGCTGCAAGGGCAAATGACCATGGTGTGGGGTGCACCGGAACCAGATGCCACGGCTGAGCACCAATCGCTTAATTCAGCGACGATAAGTTGATTAGCTGCCGCCTGGAAATAACTTTGTATCCACTCTTGCAGCTCACTGGGATCATGCGGGAGCGACAAGTCGGTTTCTGTGGCTGCAACTTCAATCGCGGCATCGGAAATAAGCAGGTAAACTCGCTTTCCTGCTACCAATAGCGTTTGCAGAAGGCGCCAACCGTACTGGAAACCCGATGCGCCGGTGATGGCAAGTGTAATTGAATTGGCAGGAGAGTGATCCATTGGTGGTCTGTCTGTCCGCTCCAGATGCCAGAG
>CAZNFE010000233.1:0-5481 GCA_964571945.1 uncultured Pseudomonadales bacterium | reverse complement strand
ATTTTATCGCGCACAATATTAGTAACCGGAACTTCTGCTGTTGGAATGAGATACAGTTCTTTTTCACCAACAATTTTGAACTGATCTTCTTCAAACTTGGGTAATTGACCCGTACCGAACAACGATTCCGCGTTCACCAGGTAAGGTACATAAACTTCCGAATAGCCGTGTTCTCTGGTGTGGACAGATAGCATAAACTGCGTCAGAGCACGGTGTAGCCTGGCGATGGATCCATGCATGACCACAAATCTCGAGCCGGATAACTTGATCGCCGTTTCGAAATCGATCTGTCCATGGATCGCACCCAGATCAACATGATCCAGGGGTGCAAAATCAAAATCACGGGGATCGCCCCAGCGACGAATTTCCACATTGTCCGCATCACTTTTGCCGATGGGAACGGACTCATCAGGCAGGTTGGGAATAGCTTCCAGCAATTGGGTATATTCAGCCTGAAGCTCATCGAGCTGCTTTTTGCTGGTTTCAAGTTTTTCACCGAGATGTTGAATTTCATCCAGTAGTGGTTTGATGTCCTGTCCGGCTGCCTTTGCCGTTCCGACTTTCTTCGAATGAGTGTTCCGTTCAGCCTGCAAGGACTCCGTTTCCATCTGCATCTGTTTACGTTTCGCTTCGAATGAGCGGATTCGATCTACGTCCAGTTCGAAGTTCTTCACCCGCAATTTCTCAGCGACCATTTCGAGATCATTTCTGATCAGTTTTGGATCTAGCATCTACGTGTTCTCTGCCCGTTCGCACTAGCAGGATTCAACCTATCCTGCCAGTAATAGTGGTTTCCTGTACTTGCTTCCGCGTCTTTCTGCATGGAAGCCCGTGGTTGCCAGCGCGGATTTTAACAGAGGATGAGAAGGCACCATAGATGTTTTCCCAATTCGGCTACGCCTGGTTTGACTGAATCAAGGTGAAAATGCGTGGTTTGTGAGAAGACCCTCAGTCATGGTCGTCGCCGCTGGATTCGGCGTCCACGCCAGTTTTTGAATAGCGTGGTGACTTGCTGCTTTGATCGAGTTCGCGAAGTGCCGCCAGTTTATCACCGATCCTTATTTCCAGTCCTCTGGGTACGGGATAGTAATATTGTTGTCCATGCAGGTTTTCCGGCAGGTAGGACTCCCCCGCGACGTATCCATCATCTGCATCATGTGCATAGTGGTAGTCTTCACCGTAACCCATTTCCTGCATGAGTTTCGTGCTGGCGTTTCTCAGGTGCAGCGGTACCTCGTATGAAGGATTCTCTCTGACTTCAGCTAAAACGGCGTTAAAGGCACTATATACAGCATTACTTTTTGGCGCGCAGGCAAGGTATACAACAGCCTGGGCAATCGCCAGATGTCCTTCCGGGCTGCCCAGTCGCAGTTGTGCTTCCCAGGCATTCAGAGTTACCTGCAATGCTCTGGGATCAGCATTACCAATATCTTCCGAGGCCATTCGTACCAGACGCCTTGCTATATACAAAGGATCACAGCCACCATCTATCATGCGGGCATACCAGTAAATTGCGCCATCAGGCGAAGAACCTCTTACCGATTTGTGCAGAGCTGAAATTTGTTCGTAGAAAATATCTCCACCCTTGTCAAAGCGTCGGCTATCACCAGCAAGCAATTCGCTTATCACAGCAGAGGTGATCTGTTGACCAGGGGTCAAGTCCGCAGCGATTTCAAGCAGGTTGAGAATCTTTCGGGCATCTCCATCTGCAGCCCTGGCGAGCATCATTTTGTGCTCATGACTAATCTGTAATTGCCTGGGCGCCAGGTTAACATCGTCTTTCAATGCGTGGTCAATAATCCTCACCAGTACGTCTTGTTCCATGGTTCTTAACTTGTACACTCGAGTTCGGGACAATAATGCATTATTCAGTTCGAAAGATGGATTTTCTGTGGTTGCACCGATAAATATAATGGTGCCATCTTCAACATACGGTAAAAATGCATCCTGCTGAGCCTTGTTGAACCGATGTACTTCATCGACGAACAGAATAGTCTTGGCACTTCCGGCCAGGTTATTTTGTTGGACTCGTGCAATCGCTTCCCGAATATCCTTAACGCCTGACAGAACAGCAGAAACTGGTTCAAAATGAACTTTGCTTAACTCCGCTATCATCCTGGCCAGAGTAGTTTTACCCACTCCCGGGGGACCCCATAGAATCATTGAATGCAGCGTCCCCGAATCCAACGCTTCTCTGAGGGGTTTACCGGTCGCCAGCAGGTGATCCTGTCCAAGAAACTGCTCCAGTCCGACTGGCCTCATTCTGGCGGCAAGTGGTTGAAATCTATCGTTCGAATCAAATAGTGACATTTTACCGGTTACTAAAATTCCTTGATAACATCCATGCCATCTTGAATGTGAAATTGAAACGTGTCGGCAGGCCAATTGTTCTCGGAATGGATGTTGCTGAGCTCGATAGTGGTTCTCTGATTCAGAGCATCGGTAATATCAATCGCGTGTATCTGGCCGTCGTGGACGAGTAATGAGACTAACCTGAATGAAGCGGTTTCGATTTTAGGCTGAAATACAAAATGATCACCTGTTTCATCTTGATAATTTTCGACCAGGAATTGCTCATCTATTTTTGAGATGTTGCCCGCCAGAATGAGTATCGGGAGCGTCACCAAATCAGGTGTTGCCTTCCGAATGGTGACCTGTTCCAGATCGGGGTCGTAGAACCAGATCAGTTTGCCATCGGATACCAGAACCTGTTCCATCGGCGGATTAGCATGCCAGCGGAATCTATACGGTTTACTTATGCTCAATCGGCCATGAACGAGTTGTAACCTCTTCCCGGTCTCATCCAAAGTCACCTGTTTAAAGTCAGCTGAAAAATCCGCTAATCTGTGCAGCACCGCGATCAAATTGTTTAGAGGTTCCCCGAATGCGGTGTTAGCAATCAGCAGACCAGCTGCAATGACAAGCCAGCCCATACAGTAGCGTACCATCAACAGGAATTGTGCTCGAGGTTCCCTGGCGTGCAAAGACAAGATCCTTACCTCGGTGGAGGTGGTGCAATGACTTCCCTGGATCCGTTGGTATTCATCTCACTGACAACACCCGCCTGCTCCATGGATTCAATCATTCTGGCAGCACGATTGTAGCCGATACGCAATTTCCGTTGCACCGAAGATATGGAAGCCCTGCGAGACTCGGTAACGATCTGAACTGCTTCATCATAAAGAGGGTCTTCTTCTGCATCCATTTCTTCGGTTTCTATGGATTGCGCTCCAGGCAACACTTCCGCATCAGTCCTCTTTACGAGGATTTCTTCAAGGTAATCAGGCTCACCTAATTCCCGCCAGCTATTAACGACACGATGTACTTCATCATCCGCCACGAAAGCGCCATGAACCCGGATTGGAATGGGAGATCCCGCCGGTAGATATAACATATCACCGTGCCCTAACAGTTGTTCCGCGCCGCCCTGATCAAGAATGGTACGAGAGTCAACTCGTGACGAAACCTGGAAACCAATTCGAGTAGGTATATTTGCTTTGATAAGACCGGTGATCACATCGACGGATGGTCTCTGGGTAGCAAGAATGAGGTGTATCCCAGCCGCTCTGGCTTTCTGAGCGATCCGAGCAATCAGTTCCTCTACCTTCTTGCCTACAATCATCATCATATCAGCAAACTCATCAATGACGACAACGATGTAAGGCAGGGTTTCCAAATCAGGTGCGACGATGCTGTCTGTCTCGTCTTCTGTGGAAACTCCTGCGTCAGGTCCCCATAGTGGATCTTTAAGAGGAGCACCGCTGCGGGCTGCCTCCTGGACTTTACGATTAAAGCCACTTACGTTCCGTACACCTAGTGTCGCCATTAGTTTGTATCTGCGCTCCATCTCTGCCACGCACCACCGCAGAGCGTTAGCAGCATCCTTCATGTCAGTCACAACTGGTGTCAGCAAATGAGGAATACCCTCATAGATGGCGAGTTCCAGCATCTTCGGATCTACCATAATCAGACGCACCTGATCCGGTGACGCCTTGAACAGAATGCTTAAAATCATCGCGTTGAGACCCACTGATTTACCTGACCCTGTTGTCCCGGCCACCAATAAGTGCGGCATTTTTGCCAGGTCTACCACCACCGGCTGACCAGCGATATCATCACCCAGCACCAATGTTAGCGGTGACCTGGCTCTATCATAAGAAGCAGAGCCTAGCACGTCACTTAGATGAACCAATTGTCGATCTACATTGGGGATTTCAATTCCAACCACCGACTTTCCTGGAATGACTTCGACAACACGCACGCTTATGACCGCCAGAGATCGCGCCAAATCTTTAGCCAAACCGGTAATTCTGCTGACCTTTACACCGGCTGCCGGTTGAATTTCAAAGCGAGTGATGACAGGTCCAGGGTAAACCGCAACCACTTCTGCGATGACTCCATAGTCCTTCAGTTTCAGCTCTAACAGGCGTGACATGGCTTCCAGATCTTCTTCTGAATAGCCTTTTTTGTCTTCCGGTTTACTGACGTCAAGCAGATGAATTGCGGGTAGCCCATTGATTGATTTGGTCCTGAACAGGTTACCCTGTCGTTCACGTTCAACTCTGGTACTCGGTTCTGTTTTTTTCGGAGCATTCTGGATCTTGAGCGGTGCCCTGGTCTTGTTCTTCTCCTGTTGTGCTGCGAGGGCATTTCGTCGAATTTCCGTAGACTGCTTGACCTCCGCCCTCTCCCTCCTCAAGTTACCGAATTTTTGCCAGCCAATCACTGCCCTGTCAAACAAGACGAGCACAAAATTACCGGTGGCATCCATAATACGCAGCCATGACAAGTCCGTCGCAACGGTGATACCGATGAGAAAAACTGCCAGGAATAACAACGTTGAGCCCACGTAGCTGAATGCCGGAATTAAACTGGTGACCAGAGCCTCACCCAGAATACCTCCACTGCCCTCTGGAAGTACCTGACCTGATATATAAAAGTGCAGTGCCGCCAGCCCGGTACCGGAAGCTATGCTACAAAACAGACCAAGAGATCTGATTGTAAATAGCATCAGATTGAAATCCTGCGGGGTCTGTCTTTCCCTGAACAATTGCCAGGCTTTGTGAGCGAGCAATGCAGGGAAGAAAAATGCCAGGTAACCGAACAGGTACATCAGGACATCGGCAATCCACGCACCGGATCGGCCGACCAGATTGGCTACATGATCAGAAGTACCCGTATAACTCCACCCCGCATCAGCTGCATCGTAGCTGAAAAGAGCAAGGCAAAGATATATGCACATGGCGACCAGTGCAATAAGACTACCTTCACTCAATCCCTTGTGTAAATGACTGTACTTGGGCGCTGTTTCGGTTTTAGCTTTTGCCTGAGCCAATTGTATATCCCGTGCTGATAGCAGATGTGTCGAATATTCTTAATAATCAGACTCTTATATGATATCCCTGGAAGCGGGATTAACCAAGTTCATTTCATATTAACTCACATCTGAAAGGTACTTGCATCAGGACAGCATTCAACTGA
>CAZNFE010000232.1:0-5495 GCA_964571945.1 uncultured Pseudomonadales bacterium | reverse complement strand
ATGTCGTTCGCTCACTGCAGGGTAGTTTATGATTTTTTCATCTAGATTCTTAATCGACGATCTCGACGCGGATTCCCAGTACAACGAGCCGTCCTTGCGTTTGTTGTGGAATGTGCCACGCCATTCATGCCCGGATAGAAGCGTATCCCAGAGTTCTTTATACTCACTCCCGGACTTCTCTCCGGAGCTCAGCAACCTTGGATTCTTGCCAACCACTTCTTCCAGGGTATAACCCGTGACCTCTTCGAACTTCGGATTTACATATTCGATATCCGCATTCGCATCAGTGATGGTAACCGTGGCAGGGCTCTGTTCGATTGCCCTGGAAAGCTTTTGCAATCGAAGGTGTAGCTTGTTGCGCTGATATCGATTGATACAGAATATCAGGAATACTGCAATAATCAGGAGCGCAATTGTGTACGCACCCATATTGTAGTAGCGGTTGTACGGATGGCTGGTTAGCCAGCCCGCCTTCGGTGTGGCGAGCAGTATCCATTCACCGTAAGGTAATGAAACCGTCTGGGTTTCTGATCTTCGTTCTAACTGATTCCTGTCGCCATAAAATACGCCACCCTTAATACCTGATGCATCCTCGCCTTGTATTGCCAGGTTCAAGTTGAGATTCCTGTCCAGCAAGCCTGCCGCACGATAAAAACTGGCAGTATCGATCACGATAGACACTAGTCCCCAAAGATGATCTCTGTCTGGTCCGACAAAGACAGCTCTCCGACCGATAAACCCTGTTCCTCCCTGTATGAGATCAACCGGGCCGGCAAGTACAATATTTTTCGTTTTCAGGGTTTTTCTTACTGCATTCCATTGCGCAGGTGTTTCACGATAATCCAGTCCCAGTGCCGCTTCATTCCCTTCGACTGGATAGATCATACGTACCACCAGGTCAGGCGCGGCGGCTATATTGAGGATCTCAGGACGTAATCCAACAACATCCCGCACAACGCTCGTGAACTCAACCTGGGTCATGTTCGGATTGAGAACAATGTGCGAAGCAATGCCGCGTAACAGTCCGACGCTGCCGTTGATCGATCCTTCTATCCTGGCGCGTATGGCAGATAACTGGTTGTTGACTTGCAGGTGTTGCTCGAGCTGCAATTTCTCCAGGGACAGTTTTTCCACGTATTTGAACGTCAGCAATACACCAACCGAAATGACCAGAGCCAGGCTCATCAAAACGATGCTGGTCTGTTCCAGCCAGGGAACTCTGTTTTTTGTTGATTCCACGTATTGCTACCAACAATCAGAATGCGAATGCGAATTCGTACCATTACTCAGTTGGCATACAAATGAACAAAAACCGAATTTGCCAACACCCATCAGGAAGTATACAGCAAAAATAACAATCGTACGTTTATGAGAACACGTATCCTGTAGCCTCGTTTATTTTTCCACCTTTATGTTTACAACTACGGATAGGAGGCTTATTGTAAGCCTGCTTCAATTCTCGTGAACTTCTGCTTTTTTGCGGGAACAGACAATAAGAGATCCATAAGAATTACAATAAAGAGGTGACCAATATGGGAATCGAAACTACCCGGCTCGGGTGGACTTTACTTCTTGCCGCGTCAATATCCATGCCAGGTATCGTGCTGGCTGCGGCCTCCGGGCGACAAATCGAAGAAGTGATCGTCACGGCAGAACGAAAAGAGTCTTCCGTACAAGATACTTCAATATCAATCACTGCCTTTACCACCGAAATGTTGGATGATTTTGGAATTCGTAATCAATCGGATCTCCAGAACATGATACCTGCCACCACCATTCAACCGTACGATTCAACGATTCGGGGTGTTGGCAGGAACTTCCGGAATCTGGGTGGTGATCCTGGCGTGGCAACCTATCTGAATGGTATCTACTCGGAAGATTTGTACACCGTAACCATTGGCTCTCTCTGGGATATTGACCGAATTGAAGTCCTGCGCGGCCCTCAGGGAACATTATACGGCCGTAATGCCGTTGGCGGTGCGATGAACTTTATTTATAAGAGACCAACGGATGAAGTAGAGTTCTCCGCCAAAACGGTGCTTGGCGATTTTGGCACCAATGACTTGTATGCCATGCTATCGGGCCCGCTAGTCAAAGACACTTTAAACGGGCGTTTTACGACTTCCTCACGACGTCATGACGGCTGGATTGAAGATCGTGGGCCTGGACCCGATCTGGACAGTGGCGATGAACAGAATTTCGCGCTGCAACTCGAATGGAAGATCAACGACAATATGAGTCTGAATCTGCGCAGTAACATGGCGATCGTTGACCGCGTAATGGGTGGTGCTGACGGTGCCGGTCTAATCGTTTTGACCGGTGAGAATACCCAGCCAGGTGGCGATGGTTTGCGAAACTACACACGCGATCGACTCACGCTGCGGGCAGTTGATCCCGCTGTGGTCGACCCACTGGACGAAGCATTTGTCGATACAACTCAGCCTGTTCTAACCTATACCAATCCGACCACGGGTGCTCCGATCCTGGCCCAGTATGATCGTCCCGGTGTCGACTATTCCTCTCAGCGACCCAATTTTGGTTTCGGTTCGACATTGGATCCATCCGAATGCGTTTTCAGTGACCGAGATAATATTGACGGCAATGACCTCTGTGCCTTTACCAATGGCCTGAATAATGAAACCTTTAATCAGCAGGGCAACCAACTGGAGTTTTCCTGGGATATTAATAAAGACCTGACGTTTAAATACCTGCTCGGTTACAACGAGTTGCTATACGAACGCGATAGTGACGACGACAACACCGCCAGTACCACCGTTGACCGTACCTTCTATGTGAATCACGAGGCGACCTATGCATCCCATGAATTGCAATTATTCTGGGATGTAGGTGAGGACCTGACATTCACCTCCGGCGTTTTCTATTATCAGGCCACCATCGATCAGCGTTACGATTTCTATGATGCAACGGCTAGTGCGCGTTACACAGACCCTGCCCAGGGACTTGACAATATTCTCTCCGCAGTTGCACCCGGCCTTATTCCCGGCGATCCGCCGCTGATGTTCCTGGCTGGCTTGCCAACGCCTGTTACCCGGACAACCGCCAGAGATGCCTCGATCGCAGCAGGCACACCCACTGGCGACATTACCGTATTGGCCGGCCCATGGCTTGGTGAATCCACCTACGGGGTCCTTCCAAATGGTCATTCCAGCACACCGGGCACTGATCTCATTATGAGTAATATTACGGAGCGAGAATCTTTCGCGGCCTACACCCAGGGTGTCTGGGACATTAATGACAAATTTACGCTGACCTTGGGTGCTCGCTATGCGAAAGATAATCTGTCGGGTGCTGAATATTACAGTCAGTATGCGGAAACGAGTGGGGTTCTGGATGCGTTTGGACTCAGCCTGGGTCTGGCGAACATCATACGAGGTGCCCTGGATCCGGCCACATTGCAACCAACCGGTGTGGTCCCTCT
Organism: uncultured Pseudomonadales bacterium; assembly: GCA_964571945.1. GTDB lineage: Bacteria > Pseudomonadota > Gammaproteobacteria > Pseudomonadales > Azotimanducaceae > JASJXV01. The sequence continues at coordinate 2,056 of CAZNFE010000232.1, read as the reverse complement.
CTGGTATGACGGTACGCCAATTACCTTTGGACTGCATCGAGCAAATAAGCGATCGGATGATAAGGTAACCTGGCGGGTGAACCTCGACTACAACATCACCGCAGACACCATGCTCTATGGTAACGTCACCACAGGATATCGAGGCGGCGGATTCAATCTGGCCTTTTTCAGTCAGACGCCCACCTACGAACCGGAAGAGTTGACCGCCTATGAATTGGGCTATAAGAGCCAGTTACTGGACAATAGTCTACAGCTAAACGCATCGATTTATTTCTATGATTACACGTCCATCCACACCTTCACGGAAGAGGCCTGCCCTCCCGGTGGAACCCTGCAAAGCGCCCAGAGTGCGTGCGCGGTGGTTAAATCAACGGCTTCGGTTCAGGCAGCACCCGGCGCGGATATTATGGGATTCGAGCTTGAAGGCTTGTGGCTGGCTACAGACAGGCTGACCCTGGGTGGTAACTTCAGCTACACCGATACCGAATATACGGGCTCCTTTATCATTGTTGACGGTGCAGACCCTACGATTCCGGGCGGTATCTACGACGAATTCAATAATCCTGATCGTCGACAGGATCAGAAAGGCAAGGAATTGCCCAAAATCCCGAAGTTTAAAGCTACCGCTTATGCAACTTATCGAATTCCGATGAGTAATGGCGGAAATCTCGATCTAACCGGGACCTGGAGTTACACGGATGAAGTCTATTTCACCGCATTCAAGAGCAAATTGGATCTTGCCCCCTCCTATGATCGCCTGGATCTTCGTGCCAACTGGACCAGTCCAGCCAACTCCTGGATTGTCAGTGGCTTTGTCAACAACGTGTTCGATGAGATTGGCATTCGCCAGATTCTAAGAGAAGGTGAATCCGAGGGCTTTCGCCGTACCGCCCAGGTAACCGAGCCAAGAATGTACGGAGTGGAAGTTACTTACAACATGCAGTAGCTTTAGTCTGAGTAAAACGAAATAGGCGATCTAAAGATCGCCTTTTTTGTGCGTAGCTTGCTCTGCGGATATCGTCCCAAATGGCACCATCAATATCGCAGCACAGAGCAATTTCACCTTTTTCACAGCTAATTCCCTCCAGGGGGTAGCTCAATACCATGCAAATAGTTCCATTTACTCTTACCCATTTGCGTAATACCTGTCAATGTATTCAATGCATTCTGGTAACCGCTCTATCGCGTGGCCCCTAACAGAAGCAACTGAGTCAAGGGCACTTCCGGCTGCCGATGTGCTGAATTAATCGCTTCCGATGTTATCAGTGGGATTCAGCTCCCCGAAACTCAGCGTGATCAATTAACCATTGCATAAGCTCATTACGATTAGTTGTTTGATGCCCTGCAACGTAGCCAGCTATCATACCGGTAACATGGCCGCAACCGACACTCGCCCCACTGACACTTCCATCGCTTGATTTTACACACGCACCAAAATCTGCAATCTCCGATCCGAGATATGATATCTGACCGGGGCTGCAGCGCGCGTCACCTGTAACAGCAAATACACCAGGGTAACTTGCCGGATATACTCGCCCACCTCTTACCGGTGTTGCTGCCACCATAATAATCCCGTTAGCAGCGGCGATTCGGCATGCATCTCGCAATACAGTTCGATCTCTGGTTAATCCAAAACTCATATTCACAACTCGTACGTCCCGCGACACCAGCCAATTTAGAGCGGCTGCAACCTGATTAGGTGTGGTTACCAGTTTACGCTGAAAAATCTGTGCAATCAGCAAGTCTGTCGTTGGCGCCAGCTCCAGAATAGTCCTTGCAATCACCGAGCCATGGCCCAACTGATCCGGGATTGCGTCTGTTGGAGCAGCCTCCCGAGTCGCGGACTGGCTAAATCTTTTCGCCTGCAGAACTCGTTCAGCAGGTATATTCCAGACACCACTATCGATAATGCCAACTGTCACATAGCCATTCATCAGTAATTATCGATCCGGGCTATTGGTGGTGCGCACATGCAATCGCCCGTCGACAATCGTCAACAATACGTCAGCGTTAGTCATGGGTGATGCGCGGTGACTGATGATCACGCCGGCTGCTT